>NZ_JBAFSM010000064.1:0-24871 GCF_036688125.1 Pannus brasiliensis CCIBt3594
AGACTTACTATATTCTCTGATATTAAGTTTTGTTAAGCGATTCAACACTTCTGGGAAAACACAAATCGCGATGAATGATAAAATTCTTCTCCAAAGCCCAGATGGAGTAATCAGGCATATCCCTACATACGTGAATATAGGAATTCCTAAAAATTTGATCGAGGGGAAAATTAAATATTTCCATGATTTCTCGACAACAAAAGATAAGACCGTATGAAATTTAGTTACTATCGACAAGAACCGTCGAAATATATCTATAATTATAGTTGGATGATTGGCAGTTACTAAATTAAGCGTATAAAAGAAAAGATAAATAGCCAAACACAAGACGATAGCTTGAAAGATTCGCGGGATTACTTTTATGAATTGCGGCAGTTCTTTTGTTTGCATGGCTGTCCTTCAAATTAAAAATTCTGAAAATATTTAACTCGCTCTTCAAGATGAAACTTTCATTCTCTCGCCGAGAGTTTTATGGTCGGTGCTGGCGAAGAATCTTAGCCCAAAATACTCTCGCTGTCAAGTTAATTTTCGTGACGAAAATGATAGCGTCGTCGGAAATAAAGGTTAATAACGGAGATCTCGCCCGTTCCGATAGGGTAAAAGCCGTCGGAAACGCGGGACGGGGACTCGCGGGGGAGTACATCCGAACGCTTGATCGACGGGCAGAATAGTAGATTTTCAGTAGTGTGTAAGCTAGAATACCCTCGAACGGTAGCGAAAGCTACTATTTTTTCTTGCTCGAAGTATTTTTTAACAAAAACATATATTTCGATGTGGAACAATTGCCCGATGTAAATTAATGAAAACGCTATCTTCCTAAGTGACGAAAGTGCCGGCTAGACTGGAAGTATCCGGTATAGAGGTAAATACTTATGGTGCTACTACAAGACGTTGCGGGAACCTCTAGAGAACAGGCTTTGATTTTGTGGTTCGAGGAAGTAGATAGTCAGGATGTCGGCCTGGTGGGAGGAAAAAACTCGTCGTTAGGCGAGATGATCCAGCAGTTAACGCCGAAAGGGATTAATGTACCGACGGGATTCGCGACAACCGCGCGCGCGTTCCGTCATTTTATTGAATCGGCGGGACTAGACAGAAAATTGCGCGAACTTTTCCGCGATCTCGATGTCAATGATGTTAAAAATCTTCAAGAAAGAGGGAAGAAAGCGCGGCGCTTAATTCTGCACACTCCTTTCCCCGCGGATTTAAGTAACGCCATCACCATCGCCTATCGCAGACTGTGCGAACGCTACGGTTATAACGCTTGCCAGTACGAGCATCTTTCCGAGGAAGAGCGGGAACAACGGGAACTACACGAACATTGTGTCGATGTCGCGGTTCGATCGAGCGCGACCGCGGAAGACCTCCCGGAAGCCAGTTTCGCGGGACAACAGGAAACCTATCTGAACGTGCAGGGAGTGAAAGGCGTTCTCGATGCCTGCCACAAGTGTTTCGCGTCCCTGTTCACCGATCGCGCGATCTCCTACCGCCATCATAACGGTTTCGATCATTTCGCGGTCGCCCTCTCCGTCGGGGTGCAGAAAATGGTTCGATCGGACTTAGCGACTTCTGGCGTTATGTTCTCGATCGATACGGAAACCGGCTTTAAAAATGCCGCTTTGATTACCGCGGCCTACGGTTTAGGCGAAAACGTCGTGCAGGGCGCGGTAAACCCCGATGAATACCTCGTTTTTAAACCCACATTGAAAGAAGGCTATAAACCGATCCTCGAAAAACGCCTCGGAACCAAAGCCATCAAAATGATCTACGACGAGGGAGGGACGCGGCTAACCAAGAATATCGAAGTCGCCAAACCCGAACAGGACAAATTCTGTCTAACGGACGATGAAATTCTCACGCTCGGCCGCTGGACGGTACAGATCGAGGAACACTATTCCCGCGTCCGGGGAACCTATACCCCGATGGATATCGAGTGGGCGAAAGACGGGATTACCGGGGAGTTATTTATCGTCCAGGCGCGTCCGGAAACGGTGCAATCGAATAAAGCGGCCAATATCCTGAAATTCTACGAATTAGGCGGACAAAGTAACGTTCTCGCCGTCGGACGGAGTGTGGGCGCGGCGATCGGCCAGGGAAAAGCGCGGGTGATTCTCGGGGTGGACAAGATCAACCAATTTAAACCCGGCGAAGTCCTGATCACCAACCGCACCGATCCCGACTGGGAACCGATCATGAAAAAAGCCAGCGCGATCGTCACCAATCAGGGGGGACGCACCTGTCACGCGGCTATTATCGCGCGCGAGATGGGTATCCCGGCGATCGTCGGTTGCGGGACGGCGACCGAAACCATTAAAACCGGGCAGGATGTCACCGTCTGCTGTTCGGAAGGGGACGAGGGGAAAGTGTACGAGGGAATACTACCCTTCGAGATCCGCGAAACCCCCCTCGATGACTTACCGAAAACCCGGACGAAAATCCTCATGAACGTGGGAAACCCGGAAAAAGCCTTCGCTTTATCGAGTATTCCCTGTTCCGGGGTCGGATTAGCCCGTCTAGAGTTCATTATCGCCAACCATATCCAGGCGCACCCGACCGCGTTACTGAAATTTGACGAATTAGAAGACGGGCCGGTCAAAGACCAGATCGCCGAGCTAACCAAGCATTACGACGATAAACCGAGCTTTTTCGTCGATAAACTAGCCCGCGGTATCGGCATGATCGCCGCCGCGTTCTATCCCAACGACGTGATCGTTCGGATGTCCGATTTCAAATCCAACGAGTACGCGAACCTGTTAGGGGGCAAACCCTTTGAACCGAAGGAAGAAAACCCGATGATCGGCTGGCGCGGCGCGTCCCGTTACACCGATCCCAACTACCGGGAAGCCTTCGCGCTGGAATGCCGGGCGATGAAGATCGTACGGGAGGAAATGGGGTTAACCAATGTTATCCCGATGATTCCTTTCTGCCGCACCCCGGAAGAGGGGGAACGCGTTCTCGAAGAGATGGCGAAAAACGGATTGCAACGCGGGGTCAACGGTTTGCAGGTCTACGTGATGTGCGAACTGCCCAGTAACGTGATTCTAGCCGATCGCTTCGCGGAAGTGTTCGACGGTTTCTCGATCGGTTCTAACGATCTCACTCAATTAACGTTAGGGTTAGACCGGGATTCCGCGTTAGTCGCGCACCTGTTCGACGAACGGAATGAAGGGGTGAAACGGATGGTGAAAATGGCGATCGAAACCGCCAAAGCCAACGGCCGCAAGATCGGTATCTGCGGTCAAGCGCCGAGTGACTATCCGGAATTCGCCCGATTCCTCGTGGAATTAGGTATCGATTCGCTCAGTTTGAACCCGGATTCCGTTCTCAAGACCTTATTAATGGTCGCGGACGTGGAAAAAGGACAATAGAGCGATAATTCAGAATAGACGATCCCGGTTTCTAGGGGTCGTCTTTTTTATTGTCGGGGTTGGGATCGATCGCATGATGTATAGAATGGCGTTCTTGTAAATTGTTTAAGTGCTGGTAAGTTTTCTGGGTGATAGGATGATCATCTCCTAAGCTGGTCTCTGCGATTTTTAACGCATTTTGATACCAGACTTCCGCCAATTCGTACTTGTTTTGATTTTCGTAGAATACAGCTAAATTATTCATGCCGATAGCCACATAGGGATGTTGCTCGTTCCAGAGTTTTTTTAATAAAAACAAAGATTTTTGATACAATGATTCAGCCAACTCATATCTTTCTTGAGAATTATATAATCCAGCCAAATTATTCATACTAATAGCTACAAGAGGATGAATCTCTCCGAAAGCTTTTATTCTCACTTCTAAAGCCTGTCGATACAAATATTCGGCTAACTCATACCGTCCTTGACGATCATATAATGTTGCTAGATTATTCATTGTATGAGTCATATCTGGATGATATTCTCCTAAAAGTTCTCTTGTCATAACTAAGGCTTGTTGATACAAGTTTTCTGCTAACTCATATTTTTCTTGATAAGTATATAGTAAGGCTAGATTGTTAATAGTGATGGCTATATAGGGATGATAAGAACCTAAGAGTTCTTTTAAAATATCTAACGACTCTTGATACAAAATTTCTGCAATTTCATATCTACCTCGCTCGTAGTATAGTAAGGCTAATCGATTGAGAATATCCGCTAAATTAATATTTTTTTGTAAATTTCTTTGTAAATCGATCGCTTTTTGATAAAATTCGATCGCTAAATCCTGCTCTTGTCTATAATCTTCATGCTGACCACGTTCCAAGCGATCATGGTAAATTTTTCCTAAGCTTGCATATAAACTAGCTAATCTCGGTTCTGTATAACCTTTTATTGTTTCAATATTTTGAATGATTTCTAAAAGATCTTCTATAGAGATGAAAGGAATATCGTTATCTGTGCTAATTTCCTCAAAAGATTGTAAGATGGGCAAGAAATCACCACAAGGAACAAAATTACTTGGAGGGGCGACAAAGCGAAAAACACCCTTGCGCCAACTCCAGAAATCGGGAGCTTTTTTCCGTAAATTCACTTCTACTGTCGTTGTCACCCAAAGAACGATCGAGTAAGGAAATTCCCGTAATCCTTCCCGTGTCCATTGCAGATAACCGAAAAATTTATCGAGTTCCGTTCTCTCTTCATTCCATTGAATAGAGTGTAAGCTTTCAACCCCTGTAACAGTAATCACCGCGTTGGTTGCCTGTTTTAATTCCGGTTCTGTATCCACTAAACGCGCGATCGCCGCTCGTAAACTCGGTTCTTCTCGATCTAACGTAATGCGATAGCAAGGGATAGCCGTTTCTAGTTCTTTCGTGTAGCGATCGATAATCTCCGATCGAAATTGAATATTATCACACACGCAGATTAAAAGGTTCAAGTTTCTCTCACTAGCTTCGATGGAGACCATTAGATCCTCGTAAGCTAATTCATTGTCTTGATTCCAATTCGTGAAAGTTGTATCGGTGACTGTATTCATAATATCGCGTCTATATAAGTCCTTTCTTCCGCATCAACTCGATAACGATCGGATGCACATAATACCAGAGATCGCCGTTACGATATTCTAAAATGTATAAGCCATGCAGGAGGTCTAAAAACTTTTGGTCTTTCGGATCGGTTGGTTTAAATTGTTCGTAAACCATCTTGATAATTTCGTAATCTGCCGCACCGATGCTCGTATCGAAATCAATACTTAGCTGAGTGATGGATTCTTCTAGAATAGCGTTATTAATTTTAATCGCGCTATTTTCAGGAGTACGGCGAATCGATCGCAAACAAATCCGGCAACAAGCATTGGTGATGCGGATTAACTCCCGTAAAACTCCCCCACTATAAATACAAATTTTTTCTAGGGTATCGGGTTCGATCAATCTAGGATCAACTCGTTTGGTTATCGTTTCCTTTAACCTCGCTAAAGCTTCCGGATCGGGATGCCGGTTATCTAAACGAATTTCTACCTGTTTAAAAAGCTTATACACGGGCATTTGCACGATCTGACCGTTCGTTTCTGTCTGAAGAGTCGCTTTTAAGGCTACTTCTCGTAAAGCGGCGATCGGGATCGTCATGATAATCCGAAAACCGGGCAACATGATCGCTTTGATATGCGATTGAAAAATATCTCTTACCTGCGCTAGATCGATTTTATCTAGATCGTCAACGATCACTAAAATTTCTTTATCGCTTTGGGATTGAATCGCGCTCGCTATAATATTGATCTGCGCGACTAAATCAGAAATTCTCCGCTCGTACTTTTGTTTAATTTCATCTCGAATAATGGAATTCGCTTTTAAAATTCCTTTAAAATACGTCAATAAAGCTGTAAAGTTAAAGCCTCCCTCAACACTCGCCTCGAATTGATCGATTTCCGTTCGAGTCTGTTCGGCGAACCATCGATAAAAGCTTTGTTTTTGAGATTCTTTGATAACTAAACGTTGTGCTTCCGCTTCGTTCATCATCTGAACGGCGATCGAGAACAAAATATTAACGTGATTCACGTCGGACATCTCGATCGTGTCCGAGATCGAGAAAAAGACGACAAAATAGCGATCGTCCAGTTTTCTTTTAAACTCGTACAGTAAGGTAGACTTGCCACAGCCGCGATGTCCCGCGAGAAGAATTTTCCCGTCTCCCGAAGGACTATCCTCGACCAATTGCTCTAACTCTTCGATAACTTCCGTCCCGTACTCGACCCCGAAACGCTCTAACGCTCGATCGGTTAAAAGCGGTAACAATTCTAAATTTCGGTAAGCTTCTCGGAACGGTTCTAGTAGAGGACTAGACATAAGGGAGTATCGGAGTATAGATACCGCTATTATATCGATTACCGTCCGCAGGAGCGATCGAACGAAAAAAGAGAGTGGGAAAAATCCCACCCTCCCGCATCTATCTAGAGCGCTAGATCTCGCCGCGAATTTCCTCGACAACGCCATCGCGCAGGACGATCTCGACGTTCATTTTCGCCACCAGATTATCGCCTTTCTCCACCCGGAAAAAGCTTTCTAACTGGGCTTGCGCGACCTCTTGATTGAGTTCGAGAAGTTGTACCTGTTGCAGTTGTTGGAGAAACTGATTTTTCTGTTCCAGAAACTCGCTTTTTCTCTCGTTCACTTGCAGTTGGATATTATCGATCTGTTGCGAGGCCGAAGGGGGAAGAGGGACGAGACTCTGACGCTGGATCTCCGCGATCGCTCGCTGTCCCTGCATTTCCAACTGTTGGATCTGCGCGTCCAATTGATTGACCTGCGCTTGTAGTTGCTGTTGCGCTTCCTCTTTCCAGCGCGGGGTGACGATCACTTTCACCGTCACCGGACGCTTGAGAAGTAAACTCGTTTTTGCCTCATCCATTGGTATATTTCCTTGAAACTTGGTTTTCAGGTTAGGTTCGCGGGTTCGTTAATGCCGAAGATAGCGTTTCCTATCCCCTGACAACCGACTCCGGCTATTTTGTAAACATCTCGTCAATCATAGCGTGATAGCGTTCCATTACCACCGGGCGTTTCACCTTCAGGGTTTGGGTCATCGTGCCATTTTCCTGCGAAAACGGTTCGATAATGAACTCGAAGATTTTAATCTGGTCATCCGGTCGGTAGCCGGGGCGATTTTTGACCTCTCGGTTCAATTCTCGCTTGTATAAGTCCAGTACCGCACTGCTGTACAGACCGCTATCGAGAACGATTTGGCGATCGCTACCCACTTCCGGCAGGGACAGGGAAATCCCTTCTTCCCGCGCCCATTTCTCTAAATTCTCCAAATTCGGCACGATTAACGCCCCTAACGCTTTCTTGTCCTGTCCCACGAGCATTATCTGGGAAATATACACGCTACGGAGACAGGCATCCTCGATCGGTTGCGGTTCGATATTTTCGCCGTTGCTGAGTACGATCGTATCTTTGGCGCGGCCGGTGAGAACCAGATCTCCCCCAGGAGTCAGCCAACCGATATCGCCACTATCGAACCATCCCTCGGGATCGATCGCTTTCGCGGTCGCCTCCGGTTTTTTATAATACCCTTTCATCACCTGCGGCCCGCGGATCAACACGATCCCTTTTCCTTCCGTCGGTAGAGTCTGGCGAGTATCCGCGTCGACGATCCGGATTTCCGTACCGTACACCGGACGGCCGGAGGAACCGCGTAAATTATGCTCGAAACGGCGAACCGTCGCCACCGGGGAGGTTTCCGTCAATCCGTACCCCACCAGCAGGGGAACCCCGACAATCTCGTAAAAGGTATCCAGATGTCGCGCTAACGATCCTCCCCCGCTAACGAGAATTTTAATCTTACCCCCGACCGCCTGACGCACTTTCCGATAAACCAGTTTATCGCCGATCGCGTGGAGGGGAGCCAGCAGAAGCGCTTTCATTCTCGCTTGTAACCGTTCCCCCGCGGACGCGTGAAGGTGATCGAGACTGAGATTATCGGCGATCCGTTTGGCGAGAATGTATTTTTCCGATTGTTTCAGGAAAAAATTGACGATCGCCTGTTGTTTCGCCGGGGCATCGTTGAATTGTTTCTCGATCTTCTCGTAGAGAGATTCCCAGAGACGGGGAACCCCGACCATCAATTGCGGGCTAAATCGTTCGAGATCGTTTTTAAAGGTGCGAATACTGGTGTAAATCTGCGTGCATCCCCGCGAGAGGCTGAAATACTCGCAACTGCGCTCGTAGGAGTGCCAGGAGGGAAGAATACTCAACACTCGATCGCCCGGTTCCGGATCGAAAATCGCGTCGAGATGTCTCACCTGATGTAATAAATTCCCGTGGGTTAACATGACTCCCTTCGGCTGTCCCGTCGTCCCGGAGGTGTAGATTAAGGTAGCGAGATCTTCTTCGGTATTTTCGGTGATTTTTAACGTTCCTTCCGCCCCGATCGCCATGAATTGATTGAAATTATAAACTTTTACCGTCGATTCCGGCGGTTCCTCGTCGGTGAGAAGAACGATAAATTTGAGCGGGTATTGTTCGATTCTGTCTTTGATTTTATTAAAAGTCTTCAAATTCTCGACAATTAATGCCTGACTATCGCTATCACCGAGAATATAGAGTAATTCCTCGGTATCCGCGGCGGCCGATCGAACCGCGTTAGCCGTCCCGGCCATCATCGACCCCTGATCGGCGATGAACCAACGCGGGCTATTATCGGCGAAAAGGGCGACTTTTTCCCCCGCGTTCACTTCTAAAGTTTGCAGGGCGATGGCGAACTGGCGGATTTTTTGATACAGTTCGGCGAAAGTAAGGATCACTTCCGGTTTACCGTGGGGATCGTGTAGGGCGATCGTGTCCGGGAAACGTTCCGCGGTGATCTCCCAAACCCGCGATAGGGATTGGATTTTTGAATAATCGACGAGAGAGGGCATATCGGGTCACTATAGAGCGCTAGAGGATGTGAAGACTAATACCATAAATTAGTTTCTATGTTGTATCCTAACGAGGGTTCCGGGGCGATCGAGCCTCCCCGTAGACACTATCTCAATAGTCTCAACCCGCTTAAGGTTACTAACACCGTCGATCCCTCGTGGCCGATAACCCCTAGCGGTAGAGTAATATCGCCGGCGAAATTGGCGATTAACAGGAACGCGATAAACGACAGCGCGAAGGTAATATTCTGTTTCACGACCCGATTGGCGCGACGACCGAGATCGATCGCCCGCGGTAATTTCGCCAGATTATCCGACATTAGAATAATATCCGCCGTTTCTAGGGCCACGTCCGTTCCCGCTTTCCCCATCGCGATCCCCACATCGGCCGTCGCCAGAGCGGGCGCGTCGTTAATGCCGTCCCCCACCATCGCCACGACCCCGTATTCTTTCTGTAGCCGTTGAATTACGGTTAATTTCTCCTCCGGCAGTAAATCGGCGTGAATTTCCGTGATTTTCATCTCGCGGGCGATCGATTCCGCGGCCGGACGATTATCCCCGGTGAGTAAGACGATATGTTCGATACCCGTTTTCCGCAGTTGTTCGACGAGATTTTCCGTCTCCGGCCGGATGGTGTCGGTCACGGAAATCATTCCTAAGATAGTTTTCGATCGGGCTACCCAGACGATCGTTTTCCCCGTTTCCTGTAGCTTTCTCGCCGCCTCTAACAGACTTTCCGAGATTTCTGTCGTTTCTTCCCGAATATAGCCTAAACCGCCCACGTAAACCGTCTCCCCGTCGATCTCCCCGGTGATACCCCGGCCCGCGCGCGCCTTCACTTGGGTCGCGGTCGGCCAAGTCAAGCCGAGTTCGGTAGTGTGATTGGCGATCGCCACTCCGATGGGATGTTCGGAACAGGATTCGAGGGATGTTGCAACGGTTAAAACCTCGGTTTCCGTCGCGGGTTCGAGGGATAAAATCTCCACTACCCGTAATTTTCCGAGGGTGAGGGTTCCCGTTTTATCGAAAGCGATCGCCCGTATCCGTCCCAGCGTTTCCAAGCGCGCCCCGTTTTTAAATAAAATACCCTGGGTGGCCCCGTTGGCGATCGCCGAGAGAAGGGTAGGCATAATCGAGGCCATCAGCGCGCAGGGAGACGCGACGACGAGAAAGATCAAGGCGCGATAGATCGTCGTTTCCCACGTCCAATTTAAAAGAAAAGGCGGCAGAATTCCCAGTAAAAGACCGATCGAGACGATCGCTTTCGCGTAGATCCGTTCAAATTTCTCGATAAATTGTTGGGAGGGTGGTGCGGCCTGTTGAGCTTCCTCTACCAAACGGATCACCCGTTCGATGAGGCGGCTTTCCGGGGGAGTCCGTACCTGTAACCGTAACACCCCGTTACCGTTGAGGGTTCCCGCGAACACCTCATCCCCGACGGTTTTCTCGACGGGAACCGATTCCCCGGTGATAGCGGCCTGATCGATCGGGCTATGGCCATCGAGTATTACCCCGTCGATGGGAATCAATTCCCCCGGCTTTACCAGGACGATATCGCCAATTTTCAGTTGTTTGATAGGGATCTCCCGCTCGATCTCGTTCACCAGTAAGCGAGCGTTGTCGGGAGTCATGGCCATGAGGGAACGGATATCCCGATCTGTTCTATCCATCGCGAACTGTTCCAGCGCCCCGCTAACGGCGAAAATCAGGATTAAAACCGCGCCATCGATGATTAAGTAATAATTATTCTGCCAGAGTCCTAAAAACGCCGCCCCTAGCGCCGCGACGATCATTAACAGGTCTACGTCTAATTCCTTTTCCTCGAATAAAGTGGTCAATCCCTCCCGCGTACTCTCGTATCCTCCCACGACGTAGGCGATCGACAGGAGGATCAACGCGCTACCCACCCAACCGATATGCAGGGAAAACCAACCGAAAAAGACTAAAAAAGCGCAGGCGATAGCGGCGGCGATCGAGGGATGACGCTGGAGCCAGGGAATCGGCAAATATTGAAGCATTTGTGAGGTAGATGGGGAGAGGGAAGTAATCGGTTTACTCTATTAATTATCCTAGAAACATTTGTCGGGGATTCGATCGACTTGGAAACCCTATCGGAGAGTGTGAATCGGGCTAAAAGTTCGGAAATCGGCAAATTGTAAGCGATAAATAACCGATGAAAGCTGGTAGCTATATAATAAGTCTTGTGTGTAGTTCTCGATACTAAATACCGATGAAAGCGATTTTACTAACCGCGCCCGACGTTCTAGAACTCCGGGAAATCCCCGCGCCGCGCGTCACGAAACCCACCGATGTTCTAGTATCACTAAAAGCGGCTGGTGTCAATCCGATCGACACGAAAATTCGGAAACGGGGAACCTTTTATCCCGAACAGATGCCGGCGATTTTGGGGTGCGATGGCGCGGGAGTGGTCGAGGCCGTCGGGTCGGGGGTGAGTAAGTTTCGCGTCGGGGACGAGGTGTATTACTGTTCCGGGGGACTGGGAGAGAGCGGGACGGGGAATTACGCGCAATACGCGGTAGTGGACGAGAATTATCTCGCGTTAAAGCCGAAATCCCTATCTTTCGCGGAGGCGGCGGCCGCGCCGTTGGTATTGATCACCGCGTGGGAATCGCTGTTCGATCGAGTGAATTTAACCGCGGGACAGAGCGTACTGATCCACGCGGGCGTGGGAGGAGTCGGTCACGTCGCGATTCAACTGGCGAAACTTCGGGGCGCGGAAGTGTACACGACGGTGGGATCTCCGGATAAAGAGCGTTTAGTCCGTCAATTGGGCGCGGATCACCCGATTCTATATAAACAGACGAATTTTATCGACTTTATCCTCGATCGAACCGGCGGAAAGGGAGTCGATATCGTCTTCGATACCGTCGGGGGACAAACCTTTTTCGATAGTTGCCAGGCGGTAAAAGTGTACGGGGATATCGTGACGATTCTCGAACCGAGTGGCAGTTTGAAAGTAGCGCGCGATCGCAATTTACGAATCAGCTTAGAGTTGATGTTAACCCCCGCGTTGAAGGGATTAACCGAAGCGCGACAACATCAAACCCGTATCCTCGAACAGTGCGCGACCTGGATCGACGAGGGAAAATTAACCATCCATCTCGGTCAAACCTTCCCGCTAGAAGAAGCTCTCGACGCGCATAAACTCATCGAATCGGGTTCGGTAACGGGAAAAATCGCGCTATCGATCGATTAGAGAAAAAATACCCGTTCGATCGGGACTCGATCGGGTTTTCTGTCCGAAAAACACGAAAAATTCGCTCGCGAGTTCGAGAAAATTCGGAATAGCACAAAAACGGAGTGATGTATACAATGAAAAAAATTTAGAAAATTCGAGTTCATGTATGTGGATACGCTCTTTCCCGCTCTCGATCGCCCTCTGCCTCGGTCTCGCGTCCTTACCTTCCCCCGTCGAATCCCGTCCCGTTCGCGGGAGATCTCCCGTTCCCATCACTCCACCTTCTAGCCCTTCCCCTCCTCTCGCGCAGACCTCCGCCGAGTATTTCCTCAATTCGGGAGTGGAAAAAGCACAAAAAGGAGATTGGCCGGGAGCGATCGAGGACTTTACCCTGGCACTCCGTTTCGATCCTAACTACGCGAAGGCTTACAATAACCGAGGTACCGCCTACGGACAGTTAGGGGAATTTCAAAAAGCGATCGAGGACTTTACGCGAGCGCTCCGTCTCGATCCTAACTACGCTGAAGCTTACAGTAACCGAGGTACCGTCTACGGAGAGTTAGGGGAACCCCAAAAAGCGATCGAGGACTTTACGCGATCGCTCCGTCTCGATCCTAACTACGCGAAGGCTTACTATAACCGAGGTCTTGCATATTTCCAGTTAGGGGAATTTCAAAAAGCGATCGAGGATTATAACCGAGCGCTCCGTCTCGCTCCTAACCTCGCTGAAGCTTACAATAACCGAGGTGCCGCTTACGGACGATTAGGAGAACCTCAAAAAGAGATCGAGGACTATAACCGAGCGCTCCGTCTCGCTCCTAACTACGCTGAAGCTTACTATAACCGAGGTCTCGTCTACGGACAGTTAAGAGAATTTCAAAAGGCGCGGGAAGATTGGCAAAAAGCGGCGGATTTATTTCAACGGCAGGGGAATTTAGGAGCGTATCGGCAAGTATTAGGATCGCTCGAAAAATTACCGCGATAACTGTAATCGATTCTCCAAGCGATCGCCCTTCCCCGATCTTCAGATTCGGTTCGGTAGGGAGAGCGATCGATCGATTCAATTGAAATCACGCTCTCGATCGGATCGCTACCGTATTTTCACGGAAACCGGGGAGGTTCGATCGAAAAGTCGAGAAATGTACGGAATACTTAGACGGACGAGGGGGATAAAATCAAGTTATAGGGTTTCCCGATCGGGTCGAGACCTTCTAGACCCCGGAAACCGCTCTCCCGTCCGGCACGAGCGTCCTCGATATTCGTTGCATGACACGCCTCATCTTCTGCCGGTCGCGGAAACTCCCGAGAGTCGGGAAATCTAGAAACTCTCGCCGGTCGGGCGATCGATCCCCTATTCCCGATCGAGAATCCATTCTCATCGCTCGGTGAAGCGATCTTTTCGGGATACGGGATAGGGATCTCCGAAAAGAACAGAAGAAAGATTGTTTCCCCCGGTTATCTCCTATGTTTCCACGACCTTTCTCGTTCTTATTTTTCCTCTATCTCGGGTTAGGTTTAGTGACGGTTTCTTCCCCCGCGAGATCTTTTCCCGTATACTCGATCGCTCAATCGAATTACGCGCCGTCGGGTACCGCGACAAGCGAGGCCGGAAATTTTTTGAATCGGGGATTGTCTAAAGCGGGAAAAGGAGATTTACGGGAGGCGATCGCGAATTTCGATCGGGCGATCCTTCTCGATCCGAATCTCGTGATCGCTTACGTTAACCGAGGCATTACCTATCGGAAATTACAAGAATATCGAAAAGCGATCGGGGATTTCGATCGGGCCCTCCGTCTCGATTCGAGCGATTCCCTAACGTATATCGAACGGGGAATCACTTACGAACAATTACAAGAATATCGAAAAGCGATCGGGGATTTCGATCGGGCCCTCCGTCTCGATCCGAACTTACTACAAGCTTACGTTCATCGGGGACTCTCCCGCGGACAGTTAGGGGACTCTCGAAAAGCGATCGAGGATTTTGACCGCGCTATCCGTCTCGATCCGAACCACGCGAACGCTTATCTATACCGGGGCATTACCCGCGGACAGTTGGGAGACGTTCAAAAAGCCCGTCAAGACATCCAAAAAGCGGCCGATCTATCCCGGCTACAGGGCAACGCGGAAACTACCCGACAAGCTTTACAACTTCTCCAACAGGTCTCGAAATAAACCGGTTTACCGGGCCGATCGTTGTCGTCAGAGAAGGGAGGAGACAATCGGCTTTTCGCGCTCGGCCCCTAACACTTATCCTCTGGAAAGAAGAGGCTTTTTCCCGATCGGCCCCGGTCGGATTTTTTCCCCTCTCTCGCTTTCGGGAAAACCGGGCGCTTCCCGGCGATCGAAACAGTCAAAGAAAACCGAGGGATCGAGACAGGATTTCGGAAAACGCCCCGGATCGATCGAGTGTCTATTTTTTACCGAAATGGACTCTATACACCCGAGAAGACTTTGAACCGGGCGGGAAACCTAGAATAAGAATTCCTACTAGAGTTAAATTTTAGCGTTTTAAGACCCTAGCCTTTTGACTAGGGTTTTTGTACTACTTACTCCATAGTATTATTGGGATTGATATTATTCCGAATATTCCGAAACAGATTGATATTGCTAGAAATTCGCTTAATTTTTCATTTTTTACCCTTTCCGCTATTTCTAGTATCACCATTGCCATTAATGTTCCTCCGATTACTCCTGTTATTATGATGTAGGGTATCATGTTCATTGTTGTGTCTCCTTGATATTAAGTGTTAGGGTCTGCGAGTGCTCGTCGATACGCTCCGATTAACTCTTTGAATAGCATCTTTACGGCCCGATCGCTGATCCTCGCTCGCGCCCAATTGCCGAGCCTCTGTTTCCCTCTGGACTTGATCGAGCCTAGCGGGTCTTTCTTGGCCTTAACCGCATCTTCGATTAAATCTAGTAGGGTTTCCCCCGCGGGGGTTTGTTTGAGGAGATTTTTAAGGTCGTTTAGGTCGGTTAGAGAGAATTTTAGGAGTTTTTCGAGGAGGGCGTTCGAGTTGCTTATGTCTTCCTCGTATTTTTTCCGTAATTCCTGAAATATTGGGTTTTTAGTTCGGTTTAACATTACCACGTTTCGGTTAGCCCATAGGTGTAAGTGACTGCGGGCAATCGAGCTACCGGTTACGATGTGGCCTTCCTTGTCGCCGCTACTCCAGGGCTTGACCGCTTTACCGAGGAGCGAGTGGAATCGGTTGTAACCGACCCTCTTCGTGATGTACTTTCCGGCTTTCCCTTTGCGCCGCTTCTTTTCTAATCGGAGTTCTTTGAGGTCTTCTGTGAGGAATTGGCCGAACGGGTCAAACTGGCAGAGCGCGATCACTCGATCGAACGTCCCGAACTCGAATTTGTCGAACACCGGTTTACACCACTGGTACTCGGGCCGCGTTAGCAGTATCTCGAACTCGTGTTTGAGTTTTCCCCGTTCCGTCTCTAGTTGCCAGATCTTGGCGGCGTGTCGCTTGAGTTCTTCGCTGAATCCTCGCTCGCAGGCCGTTCCGATCGACTTCGCGAGTCGGTTTTTCCAGAGGGTTTTCGATCGCTTCGGGATATCTTCTCCCGCAATGAATCCCCATATCGTAGCGTTTTTATCGCTTCTTCCCGATTTTGAGTCTTTTCCTTCGGGGAATTCCGTGTGTAATAGATTTCGTCCGCGGTTCTTGCTTACTCTTAATTCTTTATTGATTCGCTCCTTCTCTAGAATTTTGAGATAGGCGGCGTGTAGGTCTGGCTTTCGGGTGCGGTTGAACGCTCGCGGGTTGTTTAGGTTCATCCATCCGTAATAGGCGATCGCTACCGCGTCGTGTTCGTCGTCCTTGTAGTTCCACCGGCACGTTTTTCGGATTACGGGGGCTTGGTCGTGGGAGAGTAACCGGACTTCTTTACCAGCTTTTAATAGGTTGTTGTGCCAGAGTTGGGAATAGTTTCCGGTCGGCTCGAAAATGTAAAGGTCTCCCAATTCGAGGAGCTTCGTGAGTCCTTCGATATCTGGGGTGATTTTGTGAATCTTGCAGGAGTTGTAGAAGTCTTCGGCGTTCGTGTTCGGCGGGAATCGCTCGAACTCTTCGCGGGTCATCGTCACAGCAATAGAGACATCGTTTCCGATGTCTATGGCGACGAGCGTGGTATTCATGTTTTAATGGGGGTGTGGTTTTGTGGTTAAAACCTCTAATCGTCCGTGAATTCCCGAAGACAGCCGCGAGCGGTTCGTCTGATTCCTACTGATGACTGAGCTTAGAGGCGGTTTGGTGTTTGACCGTCTGGTAATTCTTTAAGACTGGTTCGTCTGTTTCTTAAGTAAGACCGATCGGACACCGCGGAAAAGTTAATTACTCTTTTCCGGCGGTAGGCTTTGACGCTTCCCGCGATTCTCCCGTGGGGGAGAATTTCGTCCGCGCGTCTCACGGACTCGTCAGGCGGGTTTTAACATTCTTGTTCTCCTCCTGAAGTTTTAGCGATGATTCGATTCATTTCTTTTTCACATTCTTCTTTTGTCCCTATTTTTAAATGACTATAGCCATCATCTCCCGGAAAATATGCTGTTAATTCATATTGTCCGTCGTTTTCACGTTCGTGAACTTGAAGGGATTGAACGAGGGAAAGATTTGTATACATTCCTTTTACATCTTTTATCCAGATAATTTCCATTTTTTTCTTTTTGCGGTTGTTATTGGACGCTTCCCGCGATTCTCCCGTGGGGGAGAATTTCGTCCGTGCGTTACGGACTCGTCAGGCGGGTTAGAAACAGAGATCGTCTACGTTTTCGGCTTCGATCGCTGGCGTTAAGTATCCCTTATGCTGTGGGAACGGTGGCATATCTGTTTTCAGGCCTTGGGTTTCTAGGAAACTTCTCGTCGCTTCATATAGATTTCGCGCTTCCTCTCTTTTCTCGATTAGTTCCGCGATTTCATTTTTTAGTTGTCTCATCTCTCGTTCTCGCTTGTAGTAATCTTCAAAATCATTTAGCGAGGTGTGTACTTCCTTTTTCAGTTGTTCTAATACAGTTTCGTAGCTTTCGCCTTCTTCCAGTTCGGCTTCTAGGAAAATTCTTTCATTTTCATAGTTGCCGCTATTTTTAACGTATCCATACGAGACGGTTCTGTATTTCATGGTTTTACTCCTTGTCTTCAAATTTGAATGAGCGATCTATTTGTCTTGCCATATCCTGAACAGTTTCTCGAAATCCCTCTTTCTTCCCTTGAGTCCATCCTAGATTATGCCCATCGTTCCATCCTAGGATGTACCCAATTATTAATGCTCCTGCGATGAATGCCAGACTGATAATCGTGTACATTTTGCTATCCTCTTAATATGGTGGATCATTTTCATCTACTTCCATCCATTCATACCCGCAATTTTTGCATCTTAGGTATTCTATTCCTATTGATCCAGAGTTTTCGCTTTCTTCATCTTCGTAAGTTTCGATTTTTTCGCTTTCGCATTGGGGACACTTATCTTCATATCGTTCATCAGTTCTTGGCATTGGTTTTCTTCTGTAATAATTGTTTTACCGTTTTGATTTCTTACAGTTTAAAATCTTTCCACGTTTTTTTCATTTCTCTTTCATACATTTTCAGCCTTTCTTCTTTCTCCTTCAATATTTGCTTTACCGTTCTGATTCCTTTACTTGCTAGATAGCACTCGGTGCATAGCCTTAAGCTCGTGTGTACCTTTTTATCGGTTCCGCATTTTTCACATTTTATGCTCGGTTCTATTTCGATTTTAGGTGGGTAGTTTATGAATTCCATAGATGGTTTGAGAGGTAAGGGTTAGGGGAAAATGTGTTCGCTTTTTTATCTAATAATATTCATCATCTTCATCATCCTCATAGTCGGTCATCATTTCTATGATGTCTTTTTTAGACGGGTGATCGTTGTCGTTAGCCCACGAATAAACATCCGCTAGGTCTAATTCTTCTGGTAGGTCTTCTCTCAATTCTTCGGTTGTTTTCTCGTTTTGATTCATGGGAGGGAGGCGGCCCGATCGAGCGAGCCGCGGTTATTGAATGGGAGATAGTCCGGGCATTTAGCCCACCTTAAGAGGAAAGCGGGGTTAGGATTCTTGAAGGGAACCCCGCCGGTTAGGAAAAACTGAGTTCCAATTCGAGAGAGGGTGATCGGTGATCGGGGCGAAACCGACTCGATATCGGTGGGCGAAATGGGGCGTTTCGGTTTCGTATCCACAGTGTTCGCATTGCTCGTGACAGGTTTTCCGACCGGGCGGCCGGACTTTTTTAATCGAGATCGTCCCGCACTGGTGACAGTGATATCGCGGTTTTCCGTCTTCGCCCTCGCCGGCCCCGCACTGGTCGCACCGGTAATAGGGTTCCTCCCGATCGCTCGCGTGTATTTCTCTAAGGGATTGGGTCTCACAGACCATACAGAATTTTCGCTCCCCGTCGTCAGGGTCTTCCACCTCGACGGTTTCCGCGTTTTCGTCGCTTTCGGGGGGAGTATTTTCCAGCAGGCGATCTAAAAGATTGTTTACGGGGATTCCATTTCGGGCGGCCTCTTTCGTTAGTTTCTCCCATAGTTCTGCTCGTATTCGTACATTTTTCCATTGGGCATCTTTCCCGATCGGGTCGGCCAGAAAATCGCGGACTTTTTCCAGGGTCATTTCGTGATCCGCGAACTCTTCGCATAGGGAGAGCCACGCTTCCTCTAAATCCTCGCCGCTGAACTTCGATAGTTCCAGTGCGATCGACGCGTTGAGAGGGAGACGATCGAATCCGGCCGCGATCAGTCGCGACATCACGCGGGCCGATCGAATCCACGCGTTAACCGCTCCGGGGGTGCGCCCGATCGCCGTTTCACAGAATTCTTTGAATGAGGTAAAATTCTTTTTCCAAGCCTTAAAAAGCTTTATTTTCCAGGCTTTAAGCCCTATTTCGTACCATGAGCAAATCTTGCATCTAATATCGTGGGCTAGGTCGAATAGATCATCGATATAGTCGCCTTCGAGTCCGTACTCGTCGATTTCGCGAGCGATATAGTAGAGACTTCTTGCTAGATCTGAATTCCAGTCGTTCGGTTCGTTTCCCCATAATGGGGCGAACGGGTCGAGACAGTATCCGGGGTTGGGTGGTTCGCTGTCTTCTTGTACTCGGCGTGGTGTTGGTAGAGGGCGTGGGACTTGCATTTATTTTTCCTCTTCGGATTCAGCTTCATTGAAATCACAGAGAGCGTCATTGATCGCATCGTCGATGTTGTTCCAAGAGGTTATAAGCGAGCAGATCAGTCTATCGTCTTTATGTTCTCGGTCTCTCATTTCCTCGATTAATTTCCAGAGGTTGCCGGAATCGTTTTTCATCCGTTGCAACAGGTCGTAAATCGCTTCTACTGGGCTTGCTTTGGTTTGAGTCATGGGAAGTAGGCGGCCTAAAAAGGCCGCGGTATATTGATTTGCTGGTTATGATGCCTAACGCGAAAGTCCTCAAGTTTGCTACATAGTCGATCACCTCTCTTTAATGGCGCGAAACTAGATTTAGTCCTAATCCCGCGCTTGACCCGGCTCTCATCTCGTGTCTTTGCGGGGTAGGAATGTTGTTTCGCTATACATGAAGTTTACGTCTTGTCCTTTGCGGGTGTCAAGACGTAAGGTTCATGAAGTTTTCGTCATGTATAATCGAGATAAGTTTGTAACGGAGAAAAGTCCCTTGAGACAGTTAAGAGAGCGTCTGGGGTTGACGAGGCCACAAGTTAAACAAGTGATCGGTGTTTCTGAACGGAGGCAAGCTGATTGGGAAGATGGATCGGCGTTGCCTTCAATGGAGAATGCCGCTCAGTTAGCTCGGCTTTATTCTGTATCTTTGAAAACTATCTACCAAGCTGTAGGGATTGATGTTTCGGGTATTCCCGATGATATTTCCAATCCTTAAAAAATCCCCCTAACCCGTTCGGGCTAGGGGTTTTCGTTAACTTACCCTCTATCTTGCCATGCTGTCAGTTAAAGATAAAGTAGTCTATCAGGGTCGTCGAGCCGTCGTCGATTCCATCCCCGCCCGCGGGAAGAAAGCGAAAATTATCTTTCCCGATTTCCAGATCCTGACCGTCCCGATCGCCGACCTCGAACCCTGGATCGAACCGCTCCCCGATCAGCTTCCCTTACTCGACGTTTCCCAGTTCTCCCGCGAGGATGAGGGGCGATCGGGTTTTACCGATTGGGAGGTCGATACCGATGGGGATGATCAAACGGATAGAAATCTATCCGTTTCGACCGGCGATCGTCCTGATGGGTTAGGGACTATTGATGATAAGAACTCAGTCCCTAACCCGACGAGCGCTCCCGATCGTCCTGACGAGTTAGGGACTATTGATGATACAAACTCAGTCCCTAACCTTCCGAGCGCTCCCGATCGTCCTGACGAGTTAGGGACTATTGATGATAAGAACTCAGTCCCTAACCCGACGATCGAGAAAATTCTTGATAGTCTCCCTCCTGGTTGTCTCGAAATTAAAACGGTCAAGGGTCAGCGATACCGGTACTGGCGATACTACGAGGGCGGTAAAAAGCGATCGAAGTATCTCGGTAAGGTCGGAGCCTGATTTTTTTTGTCCCTGTCAGGGTGCATCAATAAAGCTTTTGAATCCTTAAAATTCTGGTGCTGTAATTTACCTTTGTAATACGGAACGGATGAACTATGCAAAGTCGAGGAAAACCCCGCGATAAAGTCGAGCGGAAAAGGAACACGATCGGCCTCACTCCGGAGGCTTGGGTAATTCTAGAAAGGGATTCCCAACGCGTCGGCGTGTCCGGGGCCGAGTATATCGAGACCTTAGTTCGGCGCGGGGAAAAGTCCTTATATGACGACATCGCCGACGGTCTTATTCGTCAGCATTGCCTCAATAAGCAACGCTTGCACGAGTTAAAGCTTATAAGTTCTCGAATTGAGTCCGATAACCAACTCATAAGGGAATTACTGGCTAAACTCGGCGTGAGTCCTAACCGAATGCCTGAATAATGGGGATTTATCTAAATTAGTTTTTAGCAGGCGTTACCTTATCTATCCTCGTTGGATGACCTTGATGCGCCTGCTAAAAACTAATTCTCGCCCCCCGCGCAGGGGTATAGATTTTTGCTTTACCGATCGCTTCCTGGTGCGCTCCCTTTCTTGAGCATCACAAAAACAGTAGAAAACTTATTATTTGATACTTATCCGTATTCTCACCGACCAATTTATAAGAAATTTCAATCGATACAAAACTACATCCACCGCCCCCCGAAAAAACCCTCGTGAAAGCGAATATCATCGCGTTACGGGGGATGAGTAACACCCCCCTAAAAATCCACTCCAACGGGAAACCGTGGGTTAAAAGTCCTGGTGGGCGTGATTGTGGTGGTTATGTTGGAAACGAGACTTGATTTTATTTCCTGTACGAAAGAGTTCGATTCGTTGCCCGCGATTCGTACCGCGATCGCTTGGGTTCTGACTTTCGTTGAGGGGGATGGGGCCGATCGCTGGGAATATCTCGATTCCGTGGGTGGTTCCGCTCAACTTTTGCGATCGGTCTCTGGCCTCATGGGTCGCCAGCGCGTCGTCAAGTCCGGTGATGAGACTCGCTATCATCTCCGGTTGGAAATGCCCGGTCAGTTCTGTAAACTCGTCCAACAGCTTCCGCTCTGCGAGTATCTTGATTCCGAGGGCTTTCGGATTACCCGTATAGATGTCTGTCTAGATGACTATCTCCGCCGGGTTCCGTTCTCCGCCGTTAAGTCGGCCGGGGATGAGGGTCATTACCGTCTCGTCGAGAGCTTCGAGTCGATCGAGTCGGCCGTTCTCACCGGCGATCGCCCTATCGGAACCTGCTATTTCGGGCGTTCGGATAAACGTATTCGCTTCTACGATGCTGAATTTATGCACGGTTTTCCCGCCGATCGCTGGGAACTTCAGCTTCGGAATGATCTCGCTCGTTCTGCCTTCGATCTTTTTCGTCAAGACCCAGACTGTCTTGCCTCGTTGGTGGTTGGTGCTGTCGATTTCGGAATTCCTGGCAATCATTACAGAAAGTTCGCTCGGTTTCCTTGGTGGCAATCTCTCATCGATGATTCGGGTTCCGCGTCCCGTGTCTCTGGCGGTCGGTACGTTCCTGACCTTTCGCGAACGGTTAAATGGCTTGATACTTCCGTCGCTCCTACTCTCGCCGTTCTCCGGTCGGGCTTAGGGTTAAACTTTCAGCAATTTCTTACAGACCTCTGTGATAGCGGCTACGACCGTTTAAAACCTTATCACCATCAATGGATCGACGCGATTCGCGTATCCGAAGTTAATGTTCACGATTTACTCTCCAGGGAGGTGAGTTAATGCCGACTTCCAATGTTGTTGTTCTCGGAATCGAGCGCCGGTCGTATTTTAAACGTGGTACTAACGAGGAGGTGGTTAACTGTAGAGTCTTCTATTATAAAACTCAGGATAAGCATAACTCGCGTTTGGAACGGGGCTTTTTCCCTTTGGTTATGGATGTTCATCCCGACTTCGGTATCTCCGATTTTGAATCCGATTTCCCCGCGGTTTACGATTTTAAATCTTGTCTTCGTCGCGATCTCCGCTCTGGTAAGGGAATCCCCGTTCTTCAAGAGATTGAATTTATTGATAATGTCATCGTTGATAAATCCGATGGCTTTCTGGTTCTCGGTGCTAAAAAGCTTGATTTTACTACCGAGGATGGTTCTCGCTATCGGGGAATCAAGCTTTTTTACCTTGATGTCAATGGTTATCAGGTTAGCGATGATGCGGTCGGGCTTCTTCCGATCGAGCAAAATATCGCTGATGCAAAATTCGATATTTTCCAGAGACTCCCAGCTTACTATGATCTTGATTTTGGAGAGGTGCGTGGTCGCGGTGGCTCTTCTGTTATCAAGCTTTTCGGGGCGAAGTTTAAAGCTCCTTGGAATCATGGGTCTTCTCAAGAATCCTCCGATCCTTCTCTGTTCTCAACCACTCAGGAAGCATCATGATTCATCTTTTAGCCTTTGTTCCCGATCCTCCTCCTCCTACTGATGCTGAACTTTGGATTGATGCTACGATTCAACTTTTGGCGATTTCTAGAAGTGTTGGGGTCAGAGTTTACCCGATTTTAGCCGGGATTGGATTAGTCAAGGTTTTGATTAAGTATGTTTGATGTTTTCTTTCAGACAATTACTCAGACTACTACTGAATTAACTTTAAGCCCTTTGGTGGCAAAGCTTCTCGCTCATTTGGTTTTTACTTTGTCCTTTCACTTCGTCGGTATTTCGCTCGTTCTTCTTCTTCGGATTTTTTAGGAGGATTTATGTTGTTTTGGGTGTTGATGATTGTTGGATGTGTTCTTGGAATCATTGTTGGGTTTATTATATGAATCAAACACAGATTTATACTTTACCTACCGCTTTGGAATTTAAGCAAAATATCGAGACTCAAATCTGGTCTGATATGGTGGCTTTTGTTCTTGTCGCTCTTGGTATTTCTTTAGTAATTTTTTTCATTTCAAAACTTGCGGGGTAAGCTGTTTTATGATATATTTTTCTTTGGGTACATCTTCGCCGTTGCAGAATTTTAGTCAGACCTATATTTCCCAAATTAATAATAATTGGGTTCCTTATGGTCAGGTTTTTATTTTGCTTTTGGCTTGTGCCGCTCTGTTCTCCCGTTTTATCAGGTAAAGGTGCATCATGAAAATTCGTCAATTTTTAACTGGTCTTGCTGTTGCTTCTGTTTTTTTATCGATTCCTTCGATCGCTTCCGCGACTGGTGCTGGTGATACAACGGTCTCGACTGATGTTGATCAATTAATACAGGAAGCTGGCAAGTATGATGATGTGATGGAAGCGGTTGTTCCTGTTGCTGTCGCTTCGATAACTTTTGCCGCGGGTGCGAAAGTTTTAAAACGCGTTATCTACGCTTAATTTTTTGATATAGGAGGTAAAGCCATGAGAAGATTTAAACGATTATTTGTTTCTTTTCTTCTCTCGGCTTTACTTTTTTCTAGTTTTTCTTTTCGGGTTAGTGCTTTTGTTCCGTCTCCGTCGCTCGATACTGTTTCCGCTAAGATGTCTCAGTCTCCCGCTTTTGCTCGTGAGATGATTCGATCTTTCGGTTCTCAACTTTCTGCGAATAGAGCTCCTATTATTGGAATTACTGCTGGGGGAGGTTCGATCGCTTGGTGGCAATTTAATCAAAATTCCGTCGCTCGCTTGCAGGAGGTAATTCGGAATACTTCCGAGTATCCTTACACGATTGTTGCTGAGCGTCCAGGTTATTCGTCAATTGAACTTCTAGTTAGATACGCTAAATTAAATGGTAATACATTGGATACTCTTCAGTATCCTTATACTGAAATTACTCCTTATTTGGGTGTTTCTTCTTATCGTGTAATTTCTCCTATTTCTTATTCTTCTCAATCTTTTGAAAATCTCAATCCTTCTCTTTATCAAGATGCGATTTCTTCTTCAATTTTGATCGCTCCAGCCGCTCCCCCTGTTGAGGCTCCCGATACGATTCCTGATGGTGTGCCAGTTGTTAGTCCTGATGAGGGTGATAATAATATTGTTCCGTTTGTTCGTCCTTCGCCGTCGCCATCTCCGTCTCCGGATGAATCGCCGTCTCCTTCGCCCTCTCCAGTAATTCCCTCGCCTTCGCCGACTGGATCGCCAGGTGATGATGATGATTCTGTTATTCCGACTCCAACACCTACATCAACATCAACGCCGGGTGAGCCCACCCCAACTCCTACATCAACGTCAACGCCGGGTGAGCCCACCCCAACTCCTACATCAACATCAACGCCGGTTTTCCCGACTCCAACACCTATAGCAAAGAAAGGTATAGTTAGGACATAATGAGGGGATAGTGTCCGAGAGAAA
>NZ_JBAFSM010000065.1:0-24119 GCF_036688125.1 Pannus brasiliensis CCIBt3594
ACTCCTGACTCCTGACTCCTGACTCCTGACTCCTGACTCCTGACTCCTGACTCCCCAATCTCCCCGAAAAAATTCCTTGAACACCACGGACTATCATGGCGGCGACCGGTAAATTTCGATCGAGCGCGACGACGGGGTTACAATCCCTAGTAACGAGTGAAACCCTGCTATACGTCATCAAACGGGTTTTACAGGGGTTATTGACCCTATTACTCGCCTCGGCTTTGAGTTTCGCGATTATCCAACTCACCCCCGGCGGTTTTCTAGCGACCTTGGAACTCAATCCGAAAATCAGTACGGAGACGAAGGCACAGTATATCGCCCTGTTCGGATTAAAAGACCCTCCCATCGTGCAATACTTCAAATGGTTATGGCAGGTGGTGACACAATTTAATTTCGGCCAGAGTTTCACCTATTTCCGTCCCGTTTCCTCGCTTTTAGTCGAGAGAATCCCCGCGACCTTATTGATGGCGATCGTCTCGATCGTGCTAACATGGGCGATCGCTATCCCTCTCGGTATCCTCGGCGCGGTCAAACAAAACCAATTCATAGACAAACTTTTCCGGGTAATCAGCTATATCGGGCAAGGATTCCCCAGTTTCATCACCGCCTTACTCCTGCTCATCCTCGCTCAAAATCTCTCGCCCTTACTCCCCGTCGGTGACATGACGAGTATCGATTACTCGGAACTATCCCCCATCGGTAAAATACTCGATATCGGCTGGCACATGATCCTTCCCACCCTCGCGCTGACGATTACCGGTTTCGCGGGATTACAGCGGCTGATGCGCGGGCAATTACTCGACGTACTGCGACAGGATTATATACAGACCGCGAGAGCGAAAGGATTACCCGAAAATAAAGTAATATACGTCCACGCCCTCCGAAACGCCATTAACCCCCTGATAACCCTCCTCGGTTTCGAGTTCTCTAGCCTTCTCAGCGGCGCGTTTATCGCCGAGTATTTCTTTAACTGGCCGGGATTGGGTAGATTGATTTTACAGGCGGTACAGGCGAAAGATCTCTATCTAGTGATGGGAAGTTTGATGATGGGCGCGGCCATGCTGATTATCGGTAATTTATTGGCGGATTTACTGCTAAAAGCCGTCGATCCGAGAATTAAACTGGAAGATCTACAATAGAATCATGCTATCAGAAACCCATTATTCCCTGCGATCGAGACAGGACGGACAGTACCTCGTGGCGCGTCTCCGGAAGGGCGAAACCGAGACACCCGCCCAATATATCCTACTGTTTAAAGAGTCCTACGATGCCCTAAGCTACCTCAACGCCCACGCGCGGGATTTAGCCAACAATTTCGCCGTCGAAACCCTCTCCGGAACCCAACTCAAAAGCCTCATGCAACGCTGGGGATTCCAAGGAATCGGCCTCGTCACCGAACCCCTCGAACCGCGCGTACAATTTCTCGTCTACGAACGCGGCTTTAATCTTTGAGGAGGCAGGAGGCAGGAGGCGGAAGGCAGGAGGCGAAAGACAGACTTTAGGGTGGGTTAGCGAAGCGGTTCCCAACAAAAAGACCTTAACGAAGCGGTTCCCACCAAAAAGACTGTAACGAAGCTTAATCGACCGAGAGCGGGCAAGAATTGACGATTTAAGATGTTTCTATGAAAAAGCTGTTAATTACCGGGGTTAGCGGGTTTCTGGGTTGGCATATTTACCGATACACTCGATCGAACTGGAACTCTTTCGGAACATACTTCTCGAAAAATGTCAATAGCGAAGACCCGAATTTAATAAAAATTGACCTTACCGATTCGATCGCCCTAACCGAACTCTTCGCCACCCTGAAACCCGACGCGGTAATTCACGCGGCCGCCCTCTCGAAACCGAATCTCTGTCAGGAATCCCCCGAGATCTCGCGAGCGATTAACGTGGACGCTTCCCGACAGATCGCGGAACTCTGTAGCCGGTACGGGATTCCCTGCGTTTTTACCTCCACCGATCTCGTCTTTGATGGCAAAAAATCCCCCTACAAGGAAACCGATCCCGTTTCCCCCGTCAGTATCTACGGGGAGGACAAGGTAAAAGCCGAGATCGCCATTTTAGAAGTGTATCCGAATACCGCCGTCTGTCGTCTCCCGCTGATGTTCGGTTCCCCTTCCCCCACCGCGGACAGTTTTATCCAACCGTTTATCAAAACCCTGCAAGAAGGGAGAGAATTATCCCTTTTCACCGACGAGTATCGGACTCCCGCGAGCGCGCGCGCCATCACGCGGGGATTATTACTCGCGTTAGAGAGAGTAAGCGGGATTCTCCATCTCGGGGGAAAAGAGCGCGTTTCCCGTTATGAATTCGGTTTAGTGATGGCGAGGGTTCTGAACCTCCCTACCGCCACGCTGAAAGCCTGTTTACAAGCCGATGTACCCATGAGCGCGCCCCGGCCGAAGGATGTGTCCCTCGACATTTCTAGGGCGATCGGGTTAGGATACGATCCATCCTCGATCGAAATGGAATTAGAGGCGATAAAACATGAAATTATCGGAAAAAACTAGAATTATCCTGCTAATTTCCATTTTATTTCTAACCGCGATCCTCATGACCCGTTATTTTGAAGTCGGCATGACGGGAATTCTCGCTTTTTTCGTCACCTATCTTTCTAAGGGACTGCGGAAGGTGAATAGATAGTAGGAGGCAGGAGGCAATAGACAATAACAGGAAATGAATATTCCTCATCTCTCCCATCTCAACCGCGGGGAATCTCTAGAATAAAACAACTACCCTTACCTTTCTCGGAAATTAGGGAGATATCGCCCCCGTGGAGTCGGGCGAGTTTGCGGGAGAGGGCTAAACCTAAACCGGTTCCCTTGTGTTTTTTACTCAGGGAACTTTGAATCTGTTGGAAGGGTTGGAAGAGTTTTCCCTGATCCTCCGGCGCGATGCCGATGCCGGTGTCGATCACCGAGAAAGTTAATCGATCGCCTTTCGGTTCGACTTTTAGCGTTACCGAGCCGATTTCCGTGAATTTAATGGCGTTCGAGAGTAAATTAACGAGAATCTGTTTCAAACGCTGTTGATCGGCCTGACAGAAATCCACTTCCGGGGCGATCTGTAATTGTAGATCGAGTCCCTGTTCCTCCGCTTTCACCTGAACGATCGATAGGGAAGCGAGACAGATATCCCGGACGACCAACCTTTCTAGAAAAATCTCCTCGAAATTGGCTTCAATTTTAGAAATATCTTGAAAATCGTTGACTAAAGATAGTAGATGTTCTCCCGAACTGGCGATCGCCCCGATATACTGGTGCTGTTTATCGGTCAGCGTACCGTAGATCTGTTCCTGGAGCATCCGCGCGAAGCCGAGAATCCCCGCGAGGGGCGCGCGTAACTCGTGGGTGATGTGGGCGAGATATTCCTGGATTCTGCCGTGAAGATCCGCCTGTAGCTGTTGTTTCTCCCGGTATTCCCGCTCGATTTTCGAGAGATGTCGCGCTTGTTGCAGGAGAAGGGCGCACTGTCCCGTTAGGTGTTGGATCGTGCTATCGGACGGGGAAACGAACGGACGCGGCCGATTATCGCGGTAGTATAGACACAAGAAACCGATGGCGATCGATTCGGTCGCGTCGATCGAGGGGTGTTGAACCCGTAAGGGAACGATCGTCAGCGCGTCGATCGATTCGTCCTCGAGCGAGGCCGTTAAAAACGGGGAAAAAGAGCCTTCCCGTCGGGAGAGCGCGATCGTTTCCCCCCCCGACAAACGATTCTGAAGACATTGACAGAGAAAATAACTCGATTCGATCGAGGGGCTATTTCCCGCCTCGATCGAGGTTCGATAGAGAACTTTTCCCGAATCGAGATCGCTATCGAGGATCGCGCCATCGGTAGCCCCGAACGCGTCGATCAAAATCCGGAGCGTGTTTTCTAGTAAGCGCTCGCCGACAAGAATCTGTTCCCGGATCGTGTCTAAAGGGAAGGGAGAGGCATCTAGATCGGTCTGCTGTAGCGGTTGAGTCACTAGAAGGTACTTCCGTAAGTTGATGAAAATCGATCGTCATCCATCCATAGTACCGTATTGGTCCAAATAAGTCCGCTTATCGAAGTGGAAAAAGGGAAAAATCGCGAAATTTTTTCGCGAAAAAAGTCGGGTAGTTAGAATTGCCGTCGCGAGAAGATGAGGATCGCGATCGCTAACAGTAACGCGATATACACAAGACCGTATACGGCGTTACCTATCAAGACATCCGAGCCGGGTAAAATCCCGTAAACCGCGTCGTTTCTCAGGTTCAATCGCTCTAGATCGGGAAGGACGAGATAGAGATTTTTCGTGACCGCGAGAATATTCGGATTCTTGCTAAGAATACCCAGTTCGATCAAGTCCTTACTAATATGACCCATCACATAGATCCCGAAACTGAGTAATGTCGCCAGGATGGAACTGGTAAAAACACCGAACGCGAGGGCGGCCGCCGTGAGCAAAGATAATTCAATCCCTAGATAGATGATAGAAATAATTAGCGGGATCGGCTGAAAAGTCACCTTCATCCCCATCAATAAAACGAGGTAAATGACCAGCATTATCGCCAGCATCACCGCGAGAACCGCCGTCAATCCCAGGTGTTTGCCGATAATAAATTCCGCCCGGCTCAGGGGTTTCGGGATCAGGACGAGAACGGTACGTTTCTCGATCTCCTTGTTAATTAACCCCGTCCCGACAAAAATCGCCACGATCGCCCCCAGCAGACCGATCGCGGCCAAACCGAGATCGAGAAAGATTTTCTGGTGCGTCCCGACCGAGATTTCCGGCAGGAACCGCATGGCGGAGGCCATTAATAAAGCGAAAAAGCCGATAAAGTAAAGAATTCGGTCGCGGATAACCTCGCGAAACCCGTTAGCGGCGATCGCGCCAATTCGCAGGATACTGATACTCATAGCGTTCGTGAAAATCTAACAGGAGTTAGGAGTCAGAAGCCGGGAGTCAGGAGTTAAAGCGCCACGAGAGATGGCTTTTCAGTGTCCGATCCTACCTGACCGCGATGACGATCGCCGTACTTCTTGACCCCACTCCTGAGAGTACCCATTCGTACCGCAAAAATAAAACCGAAGCGAGGAGGTGGGGAGTGGGGAGTGGGGAGATGGGGGAGGTGAGGGGGATGAGGGAGGTGAAGAGAAATCTATCTATTTATTCTCCTGCCTCCTGCCTCCTGCCTCCTGCCTCCTGACTCCTGCCTCCTGACTCCTGACTCCTTCCCCCTAACTTACGGATAGAAAGTCAACCGGGGTAATCCGAGGGATTCTTCCCAACCCATCATCAGGTTGAGGCATTGAACCGCCTGGCCGGATTGACCTTTGACGAGGTTATCGATCGCCGACATGACGATCACCCGATCGGTGCGGCGATCGACCTCGATCCCCAGATAACAGAGATTCGTCCCGCAGGCCCATTTCGTCTGCGGGTACACGCCACCGGGGAGGATATTCACGAAGGGAGAGGAACGATAGAACGCGTTGTAAATCGTGATCAGATCGTCGCGGACGAGATTGGGATCGCGGAGGGTCGCGTAGACGGTGGAGAGAATCCCCCTGACCATCGGCATTAAATGCGGGGTAAACTGTACCCTAACCTCGTGACCGGCGAGATCGCTACAGATTTGCTCGATTTCCGGGGTATGACGGTGTTTTCCCGCCACGTTGTACGCGCCGATCGAGCTATCGGCCTCCGCTAACAACATATTGATCTTGGCCTGACGACCGCCCCCGGAAGTTCCCGATTTCGCGTCGATAATCGTCGTTTCCGGCACGATCAAGCCCTGTTTGAGCAGGGGGGAAAGGGCGAGTAAACTGGCGGTCGGATAACAGCCGGGACAACCGATTAACGAGGCGTTTTTAATATCCTCGCGGTAGAGTTCCGGCAGTCCGTAGACGGCGGTAGCGGCGATCGCCGTATCGTGCCGTTCCTTGCCGTACCATTTGCTATAGGTGGCGAGATCGGCGAAACGGTAATCCGCGGAGAGATCGAGAACCTTACAGCCTTTCTCGATGAGTTGGGGAGCCATATCGCAGGCTAACCCGTTGGGTAAACCGAGGAAAACCACCTGACAGCGGGAGGCGATGAGGTCGAGATCGATCGCTTCGACGGTGAGATTGACGATCGAGCCGAGATGGGGGTACAGGTCGCTGTAGGGTTTGCCCGCGCTACTGTCGCCACCGAGATAGACGATCTCCACGAGGGGATGATCTTGGAGAAGCCGTACCAGTTGAACGCCGCCGTATCCCGAAGCGCCGACGATCCCGACCTTTACCCGTTGTACCTCTGTCATTGGCAAGTCTTCCTGAAATGTCTTTGATAATATCGCGTTTGACTTTGGCTGAATTTTAGCCTTTCATCGCCGTGTGAAAACAAAATTTTTCGCGAAAATTGTCTAGGGGTGAAAAACTTTCTCCAGGAGCGATCGGGAGCCGAAGCGTACCGCGTCGGTACAGAACAAGCCCGTTTCCCTCTCCACAAGCTCGATCGCCTCTCTAGCTTTCTCCTCCTCCAGATGAAAAGTATTTAAGGCGATCGCCCTCACTTTCACCTCGCCGAAGGTTCCCATCGCGCCCGCGACCGTCTCGTACAGTCGCACCACTTCCGCGAGGGGGGGAATCCGGATATCGGGCAGATCTTTAACGTGAACTTGTCCCGCCCGGTGGACGAGGACTAATCCCGTCGGTTGACCGCCGCGAAGTAAGGGCAGGGTAGCGGTCGAACCGGGATGCAGGAGAGAGCCTTGCCCCTCGATAAAGAGAATCTCCCGATCTCCCGCCGATTCTAAAACCAAGCGCTCGATCGCTCCCGCGGCGTAATCCACCCGCACCGCGTCCAGGGGAACCCCCGAACCCGCGATCATGATGCCCCCCTGTCCGGTGGCCAGAAATCCCGATCGGATTCCCCTCTCTAGCGCCGCGCGATGTAACTCGATACTGGTGGACATTTTGCCCACGCTCATATCGGTTCCCACGGTGAGAATCCGCCGGCAATTCAACGAGCGCGCCCGCGCCTGTCCCACCTGTAAGCCGCTCGGTTCCTGCCGGATATCCCAGATCCACCGGGACGGTTTTAAATCGGGAAATAGGGGCTGTAAGGGCGTGTGTAAGCCGTTGACGATCGATACCCCCGCGTCTACCGCGTCTTGAATTTCGGCGCGCCAACTGTCGGGTAATACCCCTCCGGACGGGGCGATGCCGATCAGCAGGACATCCGGCGCGAACGATAACGCCTCGCGAACGTTGGCGACGATGGGAATGTCGCGCTCGATCCCGGCCACTTCCCGGAGTTTTCGCCCGGCGCTCTGTCCGTCGATAATGGCCACCACGGGAGCCGTCCCGTAGCGTAGATAGCTGAGTCCCGTTTTTCCCCGCGTTCCCTGAAGTCCCTCGTGGAGTAGGATGGCAACCCTTCGATCGGGGGTTAGATAATCGCTCATCGATTAATTTTTCACTCGTAATGTCACGCCGAGGCCGGGTCTGTTGTTGAGAACCGGGCGACCCCCTTCTAAGCTTACTCCGGCGAACGGATCATCGACTAAATTCAAATGGCTATCGAGATCGAGATAGTTGGCGAGGGGCGCGAGTTGGGCTAGGGCGCTATTGGCGAGGCTACTATCGGAATAACAGCCGAACATGACCTGTAAGCCGCAAATTTTAGCGATATGGATCATTTTTACGGCTTCACTCAATCCGCCCGCTTTCATGAGTTTGATATTGATGCCGTGGACGACGGGCGCGAGGAGCGGGATGTCGGCCGCGCTAAAACAGCTTTCGTCGGCGAAGATCGGTAGGGGCGATCGATCCCGCAGTTCCCCGAGTTCCGACTCCCGACCGACGGGTAGGGGTTGCTCGACGTACAACACGTTTCGCTCGGCGAGCCAATAACACATTTTAACTGAATTGTCAAGAGTCCAGCCGCCATTAGCATCGACGGTGAGGGGGCGATCGGGGGCGACCTCTTGAATGGCGAGAAGGGTGGCTTTGTCGGCTTCCAGACCGTCGGGGGAACCTAATTTGACTTTAAGTAACCGGAAATCGCCGATCTCTAGCCAATCTTTCACCCGTTTCCGGGCGTTCTCGGGGGAACTAATGCCGATGGTCGCGGAGACGGCCGGGACGCGGGTTCGATCGAGTCCCCAGAGTTTCCACAGGGGGAGATCGGCTTTTTTGCCGAGCCAGTCGTGAAGGGCGGTATCGATCGCCGCTCGCGTCGCGGAAGAGAGCGAATTTTCCCGGAAAATTTCCTCGATTTCCTGCCGTTGGAGAGGGTGAAAGGGTTCGAGAATCGGGGCGATCGATTCCAATTCTTGCAGGAGTTTAGCGGGATTTTTTTCCTCGCTACTCACGGAAAACGGGGAGGCTTCCCCCCATCCCTCGATCCCGTCCGCGTGGATTTTTATCCAGATATTGGTGTTCTCGCTCGTGGTTCCCCGACTGATGGTGAGGGGAACGCGTTTATGGAGGGTGAAAGTTTGCCAGGTCAGGAGCATAACGGATCGATCGGGGTCAATCTTTATACCTTACCTCAAGTACCCGGGAAAAAGGGGAAGGGGAAAAGCCTTATTCGGAAATCTTTGCGCGTTATCGGCAATTCTCTCTTTGTTTTTGGAAAATCGTTACGGCTCTCGATAATCTTTGCGCGTTATCGGCAATTCTCTCTTTGTTTTTGGAAAATCGTTACGGCTCTCGATGTCAAGGTTTCCGTTTCTCTCTCCCGATCGAGGACGATCGATCGGGAAAACTCCCGCGGGAAGTCGGGTTCGGGGAACTTTAGCGGGAGCTTTTCGCTCGCCGATTCCAGATCGATCGCTCTTGTCGGGAGCTTATCAATTTGTAACGATTGTCTTCTCCCGATTCTTCCCTGCGGTGAGGGAATAATAAGAATGGAATACTTCGGTTAATTTCGCGGTTCTCGCGTCCCGAGAATCCCCGATCGCCTTCCGGGTCGGTTCGGGCGATCGCGACCATCGGGCCACTTCCGTCGGGATCGGGAAATCGATCGGGAGTTCGTACCGTCTATCTCTCGCGATTCCCGTCAATCTAGCCTGGAAGAGCCGATCGAGTTGACCCTATATCTACCGCCCATCTACCTATGTCTTCCCCGTCCGAATTCCTCTCGAATGCCGACTCCGCGAGGTCTGTACTCTCCCCGTTCAAGATATTGATCGTGGACGATTCCGAGAGCGATCGCGCGATTTATCGGCGTTATCTCGAATCTGACGCTTTGATGTGCGAGATCTTGGAGGCCGACACCTTAGAAACGGGTTTAGCGTTGTGGTATTCGACGAGGCCGGACATCGTATTACTCGATCGATCGCTACCCGATGGCGAGGGACGGGAATTTTTAGACGCGATCCGTGTCGATCGCCCCGACGGACAGTTGCCCGCGATCGCGCTCACCGATCGGGAGAATGAACGGGTAGCGGCGCGGGCGATGAAAGCGGGGGCGGCCGACTATCAGGTCAAGGAGGAACTGACGGCGGCTTCCCTGTGTGCCAGCGTCCGGCAGGTGAGAGAGCGCGCTCTCCGGGTCCGACAACAGGAACGAGCGCGAAAACAGGCTGAGGTCATCCGGGAAATCGCCCTACGGATACGGCGCTCCCTGGATCTCGACGAGGTGCTGACGGCGATCGTCCGCGAGGCGCGGGAATTTCTCCGGGCCGATCGGGCGATCGTTTTCCAATTTACCCCCGATCGGTCCGGGATGGTGGTGGCGGAGTCGGTGATCCCCCCGTGGAGTGCCTGCCTGAACGAGCGTATCGTCGATACCTGCTTCCGGGAAAATCTCGGGGGGGACTACCGACAGGGGAAAATCTTTGTCGCGGACGATATCTACACCGCGAACTTGAGCGATTGTCACCGGCAATTACTGGAACGGTTTCAGGTGCGGGCCAATCTGGTCGTACCGATTCTCCTACCCCACGGTACTACCGATTCTCTCTGGGGTCTGCTCGTCGTTCATTTTTGCGGGACTTTTTATCGCTGGGAGGAGAGCGATATCGGGTTCGCGCGGGAATTAGCGGTGCAATCGGCGATCGCCATCCAACAGGCGAACCTCATGCGCGAACTCCAAACCCTTAACGCGACCCTAGAAAAACAGGTAGAAGAACGCACGAGAGATTTAGCGGCCAGCGAGCGAAAATTTCGGGGGATTTTTAACAATACGTTTAATTTTACGAGCTTACTCACCCCGGACGGGATACTACTGGAAGTCAATCAAACGGCGTTGAATTTTAGGGGATTACGAGCGGGGGAAGTGGTCGATCGCCCCTTCGCGGAAACGCCCTGGTGGGATATCTCGGCGGAAACGCGCGATCGTCTGCGGGAGTCGATCGCCCGCGCGGCCCGGGGGGAATTTATCCGGTACGAGGTGGAGATACTCGACGCGGAGAATCGGGCCTTCCCGATCGATTTTTCCCTGCGTCCCCTCCGGGATGAATCGGGAGAGGTGGTCACGCTGATCGCCGAGGGACGCGACATCCGTTCCGCCAAGCGCACCGAGGCCACCCTACGTCTACAGGCGCAAATTCTCGACGAGATCAGCGATGCCGTCGTTTCCACCGATGTAGACGGAATGATTATTAGTTGGAATCGGGGAGCGGAAAGACTATACGGTTACACGGCCGTCGAGGCGATCGGGCGAAACATCAACTTTCTGTACGATGACCCCGACGAGTTCACGAGACGGGTACTCGAACCGTTAGCGAGCGACGGTAGTTACGAAACGGAAGTCCGCGTTCGTTCCAAGACCGGCGAGAGCGTCCAGATCGGTTTACGCCTGTCCTCGGTGTACGACGAACGGGGTAGACTCGTCCGCTGGATCGGTTGCGGTAACGACATCACCCAACAGGTACGGGCCGAAGAGCGATCGCTCTATCTTTCCGATCGACTGAATCTAGCCCTAAAAGCCGGGAAGATCGGGACGTGGGACTGGAATTTAGGCCGGGAGTTGAGTTGGGACGAGCGGATGTACGAGATCTACGGCCTGCGGGATCTCGATCGTCCTCTTACCTATCAAGATTGGTTAGAGCGGGTACATCCCGACGATCGACCCGAGCTAGATGACGCGCTCCCGGAAGTTCTTCAAGGCGATCGGGCTTTCGACACCGAATTCCGGATCGTCCGACCCGACGGCGAGATCCGCTGGATCGCCTCGATCGCCATCGTACAGAAGGACTCGCGGGGCCGACCGGCGCGGATGGTGGGGATCAACCACGACATCACCGAGCGGAAACAGGCCGGGGAGAACCTAGCCCGATACGCTCGCGAGGTGGAAGATCTCTACAATAACGCCCCCTGCGGCTATCATTCCCTCGATGCCGAAGGCCGCTTCATCCAGGTGAACGAGACGGAACTGCAATGGTTGGGCTACAGCCGGGAGGAAATGCTCGGCCGCTCGATCGGGGATTTCCTCTCGCCGTCGAGCCGGCAAGACTGTCGGGAAGGCTGGCCGCTTTTCCAAGAGCGGGGGTGGATCCAGAATATAGAATGCGACTTGATCCGCAAGGACGGCTCGATCCTGCCCGCGTTGATCAGCGCGACCGTCGTTAAAGACGCGGGGGGGAACTATCTCTACAGTCGGGCGACCCTGATGGACATCCGCGAGCGTCAACAGGCCGAGCGGGTTATCCGCCAACAGGCGCGCCGGGAAACGCTCCTGCGGGAGATCACCCAACGCATCCGACAATCGCTCGATCTGCGAACGATTTTCGATACCGCCTGCGGGGAGATCCGCGCGGTACTGATGGCCGATCGGGTGGGCATTTTCCAGTTCTTGCCCGACTGCCAATACCAGGACGGGCAATTTGTCGCGGAATCGGTGGTCGGGGAATTTCCCTCGGTGTTGGGGATTCCCGTACACGACCACTGCTTCGGCGATAATTACGCCCAACTCTACACGAACGGCCGGTGTCACGCGGTCGATGATATTTATAGCGGGGGACTGAGTACCTGTCACACGGACATTCTCGCGCGGTTCCAGGTGCGGGCGAATCTGGTGATGCCTTTACTCTGCGGCGAGACCTTATGGGGACTGCTCTGTGTCCATCAATGCCTGACCGTCCGCCACTGGCAGGAGTTCGAGATCGAGTTTACCAAACAGCTGGCCAATCAGTTGGCGATCGCCATCCAACAGGCCGATCTTTACGAGCGGGTTCAGACCGAACTCTCGGTGCGACAACGAGCGGAAGCGAGAATCGCCCTACAACTCCGACAACAGGAAACCCTGGGGGCGATCGTGCAAAAAATCCGCGAATCGTTGGATATCGAGGAGATTCTCGTCACGGTGACGCGACAGGTTCGAGAGGTCTTGAGCGCCGATCGCGCGATCGTCGCCCGGTTCTTCCCGGACGGTAGCGATCGTATCGTCGAGGAATCGGTCTCCGGTGACTTTCCCTCGCTCAAACACTTCGATTGGCGAGAGGAGGCGGGCGCTCGGGAGCCTTTCGCGGGCCAAGGACGGGGAACCCCCCGGATTATTGCCGACGCGCTCGCCGATCTCCCGAACGATCGCCGCGCGGAATACGTTCGCGAGGGTCGAATCCGGTCGGCGATCGTCGCCCCGATCCTCCGGGACGCGCTCGATGACGAGATCGGCAGTCGGGCCGCGACGAGGGAAACCCGCGGGCCCTGGGGGGGGTTAGCCGTTCACGCCTGTCGGGAAAAGCGCGTCTGGCAAGAATCGGAAGCCCGATTACTCCAACAGATCGCCGATCAGTTAGCGATCGCCCTCCAGCAGGCCACGCTGTTCGATCGATTACAACAGGAACTGCGCGAGCGACAACAGGCACAACAAGAACTCACCCGACGTAACCGAGAATTAGCCGTCTCGAATGAAGAACTCGCCCGCGCCACCCGCCTGAAAGACGAGTTTCTCGCCAACATGAGCCACGAACTCCGCACCCCCCTCACGGCGATCCTCGGCATGGCCGAAGCGATGACCGAAGGGATCTTCGGCGGGATCACCCCCCAACAGGGTCGGGCGCTCCAGACGATCGAGCGGAGCGGCTCCCACCTGCTGGAACTGATTAACGAAATCCTCGATGTTTCCAAGATCGAGGCCGGTCAATTAGAACTCGACCTCGCGCCTACCCCGATCGCTCCCCTCTGTCGCTCTAGCCTGGCTTTTATCCGACAACAGGCGTTAAAAAAAGACGTGCGCGTGGAGATCGAACTTTTCGGAGAGTTACCCGATGTACTCGTCGATGAACGGCGCGTCCGTCAGGTGCTGATCAATCTGCTCAATAATGCCGTTAAGTTCACCCCGTCCGGGGGAAGTATCCGCCTGAAGGTCGATCGGCCCGGCCCGGCAATTTCCGCCGCTCCCGCGTTCCCCGAGGCGATCGCCGTTTGTCCGGGGGAACCGTCCGGAGCGATCGCTTTCCTGCGCTTCTCCGTCATCGATACGGGCATCGGCATCGCCCCGGAAAACCTCGATAAATTGTTCCAGCCGTTTATCCAGATCGATAGCGCGCTGAACCGTCAATACTCGGGGACGGGTTTAGGACTCGCCCTCGTGAAACGGATCGTCGAACTCCACGGGGGACGGGTGGGAGTCACGAGTCAATTGGGTTCCGGCAGTTGTTTCACGATCGATCTTCCCGTCGCCGCCCCGACCTGTCCGCTGTCGGCGGCGATCGCCGGGGACGAAAATCTAGCGATCGAAACGTTCTCGAACCCGGAAACCGACTCGACCGAGGGAACGGGATCGCGTCCGTTGATTTTACTCGCGGAAGACAACGACGCGAACATTATGACGCTCTCCGGGTATCTACAAGCGAGGGGCTACCGTCTGATCCTCGCGAAAAACGGGGCCGAAGCGGTCGCCCTGGCTCGATCGGAAACGCCCGACCTGATTTTGATGGACGTTCAAATGCCCGAGATGGACGGTTTAGAGGCTATCCGGCAGATCCGCGGGCAGGGCGACCCGATCGACCCGCCGATTATCGCCCTGACCGCTCTAGCCATGCCGGCCGATCGCGAGAACTGTCTGAACGCCGGCGCTACCGATTATCTCGGCAAACCCATCAAATTGAAGGAATTAGTGGCCAAGATCGGACAGCTTCTAGCTTCGAGACCGAAGAAATTATAGGAGGCAAGAGCTTGCCTTTTGCCTATCATTCAAGGATTAAAAATTAAATGAAACGTGGTTCCCGAGGAGCGATCGAGTTCGATCAGACCATCGATTTGGCGGGTAAGAATATGTACCAACTTTAAGCCGAGCGTCTTACTTTCTCGCCAGTCAAAATCGCTCGGAATTCCCACCCCGTTATCGTGAATTTTGAGATGTATCGATCGATTACTCGTCAGAGATAGAGAGATCTGGATCTGACCTTCACGCCCATCCAGAAACGCGTATTTAAAAATATTTGTCAAGAGTTCATTGATAATTAAACCGCAGGGAATCGCTTTTTCTAGGGAGAGTTCGATCGGCTGGAGATCGAGAAGCGATCGATAGCGTTCCCTCCCGTAGCCGTAGGTAAAAAAGATATTATTCACCAACTGTTCGATATAGTTGGTTAAATTCACCTCGACCAGATTACCGGTTTGATAGAGTTGGTCGTGAATAAGCGCCATCGTTTGAATACGAGTTTGACTTTCTTGGAAGATCGCTTTCGTCTCCGGATCGGATAAAAGACGCGATTGCCATTCCAAAAGATGGGACATAACATTCAGATTATTTTTCACCCGATGGTGAATTTCTTTCAATAAAACCTCTAGTTGTCGCGTGCGTTTCACTACCCGCGATTCTAACTCTTGATTGAGTTGAAAAAGTGCCTTCATCGCCGATTGACGCTCTAACTCGGCGCTCGCTCTCACCGCGAAGATCTTTAACAGTTCGATCGGGAGTTTCGGATCGTGGAGGGGCGATCGATGGAAAATCCCCAGGACTCCCATCGGTTGATGATCGGACTTCCACAACGGGATTCCCAAATAACCCTCCACCCGCAACTCCCGCAAGATCGCGACATTCGGGAAAAGTTCCCGAACCCGCTCGGGATAATGTTGAACCTGTCGCCCGATCACCGTTTGACAGGGAGTATTGACCAGATCGCACTCGAAATTCGGTAAAATTTTCCCGTCTCCATATACGGCGAGCATTTGTAATCGCCCCGTTTCGATTAGCTCGCCGATAAACACGATATCGGCTCCTAACGCCTCCGAGAGATAGCGAACGAGAGAAGAGAAAAAATCCTCCCCGGTGTAAGCGGCGATTCCCTGACTCACCTGTTCGAGGGCGATTTTCAGGTGAACTCGATCCGTGATGTCCTCGGCGAACCCGACCGTTCGCTTAACCCGTCCCCGTTCATCGAACACCGGGAAACTCTTATTATGTACCCAGAGCATCCGCCCGTCGGCGCGGAAAGCCCGATATTCCTCGTCTACCGGATACCCCTCGATCTCCCGCCATACCGCCCTCTCTATTCTCTGGCGATCGTCGGGATGAATCCGCGTCAGCCAGAAAGTCGGGTTCTCGTACAGCGTCCGGCAGGGAAAACCGCTCAATTTCTCGAAACCGGGGCTGATATACAAACATCGGTAGGGATCGAGGGTGTAGATAAAGAAAACTTGCGGTAGCGTTTCCGCTAACTGTCGGAACTTCTCCTCGTTTTCTCGTAGGGCGAGTTCTGCATTCTTGAGATCGGTGATATCCGTGGTGATGACGATCGCCGCTTTGCCCAGTCGCGGGTGATCGAACCTCGCCATACGGGTTTGATAGTGGGCGACGCGGCTATGATTACCGAGTCCGCTTTTCTCGTAGCTAACGGTTTCCCCGGTGGTAAAAACTCGCTCGATCGCCTCGTGAACGCTCGCCCTACTCTCCGGTTCCACCGATTCCGCCGTGTGATGCCCGATCACTTCCTCGCGCGCCATCCCCTCCGGAACCCGATTGATAAAATGCACGATCCCGCTCTCGTCGATAATATATATATAGCTGGGAGCGTTGTCTAGAATCAACCGTAACTGTTCTTCCGATTGCAACGTCTGTTGTCGTTGGCGTTCCAGATCCCGGTAGAGACGCGCCGGATCGAAAACCCGTAACGCTTCGAGATAACCGATCGAACCCGTCGGTTTTCCGTCGGCATCGATCGCCGGTAACGCCTCTTGTTCGAGCGTTTCCAGCCTCTCTAGAACGATGTCTAAACTCTCGTCCTCGCGCGCGAAACCGGACGCGTTTAGCCCGTCTCCCGCGGGGCGATCGAGTTCCCCGATCGCCCCGTTCGCGGTACGATAACCGATCGCCCTCCCCTCTCCATCGACGATTATCACGAGATCGGTTTGATGGACGTTCAACAAGCGGACGATCTCGCGCGTCGGGGTATTCGCGGCCGCGGTGACGGAACGGGAATTGACGATTGCCGATACCGGGGTCGATCGCGCGATCGAGGCGGATTTCAGGACGGAAATCATTTTATTAGGCGTAATTACCCCTAATAGCTGTTTTTCATCGTTAAAAACGGGTAAATACCGCATTTTCTTTCGCGAGATCTCTAGCGCGAGGCGGAAAATATCTTCAAAGTCTCTCTCGAAAAGATAGTCCGTCCGAGATCCCGCCATCTCGCCCGCGGTCGATCGCCCCGGATCGCGCCCGTCATCTATCCCGCGCAGTATCTCTCTCAAAGTAACGATCCGCGGGAATTCGCCCGATTCCCCGATCAATCCGTACCCTCGCGAGCGGATCTGTCGGTAGGCGATCGAGAGCGTCGTCTCCGGCGATACGAAAACGGGAGAGCGATCGAGCAGTTCCTCTAAACGGGGCGAAAAAACGGGATCTAGCGTCATCGGTTCGGGCGATCGGCCGGGGGGTAATCGTTGTAGCTCGATTATACGGGCGGGAGCTTCCCCAACGTTCCCCCTGGCAAAATTCAAATATTTTCGGGTGGTTCAGGAGGCAGGAGGCAGGAGGAAAGGGGAAAGGGGAAAGGGAAAGGGGAAAGGGAAAAGGGAAAGGGGAAAGGGAAAGGGGAAAAAATGAATAAATTAAAAGTAACGTCAGTTCGGGATCGGAATTTGACGATTTTTCGGTGAGAAGCCGAGTCTTATTCGGGGGACTAGCCCCCCGAACCCCCCACCGGGGGAGGGGTGCCTCCCCCGGACCCCCTGCACAAGGCCACGCGCGACATCACCGCGAGTTGACAAGATTTCGGGATGACTCGAAGGAGAGGATCTCGATTCTGGCTTATCCCGAACTGACGTTAAAAGTAGTCTTTTGCCGAAAAGATTCCCCATCCCCCCATCTCCCGATCTACTTCTGCAACCGATCGGGTAAATTCCGGGGGAGACAGCCGTGAGCGCCGAGGATTTCTTTGAGATGGATATCGGCTTCTAAAAGGCAGGTGTGACCGCTTTCGGGTAGGATAACCAATTTCGCTTTCGGTAGCTGGTGAACGAGTCTCTGTCCTTCCGCTACCGAGGGGAGGAGTCGATCGCCCTTGCTGGCGACCACGAGAACGGAGAAGTGCAAGCGGGACAACTCGATCGAACCGGCCCGGAAACGCTGGAGCATGGACAAACGCCAGCTAACGATTTCCTGGGGGACGGAACGCATCGCTTTGAGGAGAGAGCGGCGATCTTCGGCCGACATCCGGCTCAGGGAGGCGATAAAGGGCAATAACGCCAGCGCGGAACCCCGGTGGAGGAAATCCGGCAGATATTGCGTGATGCCGATTCCCAATCCTAGAACCGGTCGCTGGTTAAAAGAGGAAGCGGCATTGACGAGAATCAGCTTTTTCAGCATTTTCGGCGCTTTAATCGCGATCTTCAAGGCCAGACAGCCGCCGAAAGATTCCCCGCAGAGATAGAGTTTTTCCGACTTGTGGCGTAGTTCCTCCTCCAGTAAGTCGATTACCGCGTCGGCCAACTCGTCCCAATCGCTAGTATCGCGCGGGGAGATCGTCAGACAGCGTAGATCGAAATGGGAGGAGAGGGTCGCGATCTGCCGGTGGTATAACTGCCCGCTACCGTCCATCCCCGGTAGAAAAACGAAGAGGGGGTAATCGGGGCGGGGAGGACGGGGGAAAAACCAACGAACTGACTGTTCTTTCATCCTTTCTCTAGTAAACCGGTGATTTCATCCCGACAGTGAGCGATCACGCGTTCGATCACCCGTTTGCCCTGTTTACCCCGGTACTCCTGGCGATCGAGATCGCTGACCCGATAGGGGCGACCGATACAGGCTCTCACTCGATGATAGACGACCACGGGATGCCAGTCCGGGCGATCGAACAGCGGTTCGCTCGGGTCGAACAGCCGCAAGAGACGCACCGGGAAAGCCGTGAACACGCTTTCCGACTCCGAGACGATCGCCACGGGAACGACGCTGATCCTCTCCACCGGACAGCGGAGCGCGAGATGCGCGAATCCCCGGTGGAAAGTGCCGACCTCCCGCGGCCCGGTCAGGTGGATCATCGGCGAACCCCCCTCCGGAAACAGACCGATCCATCGATCGGATTTCAGGTAGTCGGTGGCCCGATCGAAAAAGGTGGCGTGACGTTTTTCCGGCACGTCGAAGGGAAAACAGCCTAGCTCGTTCACTACCTCGCGCAGGAGGGGAGTTTGCCCCATGTAGTGATGGCAGGCGATATGAACGGTACGTCCGAGCGCTTGAATCAGGATCGGCGCGTCGAGGAAACTCCGGTGATTACTGACGACGATCGCCACCCCCTCCGAGGGGATATTCTGCCGGCCTTCCGTGTAGAGGCCGGTACGGGTGGAATCGAGCAGTAGACGGGACGCGGACAGGGGGGTGAGCAAAGTCATCGCGAAAAAAAAATCGGCTTTAAGATTGTTTTTATTGCGAGAGAGCGGGACGGAAAGTTAAAACGGAAATAGACGATCGTAGAATGGATTCATCCGATCCCGTCTTCCCCTCGCTTTCGATGGGTGCAGGCTCATCCATTTAAAAATTCACTTTCATGATCGAGCGCAATCCAGGGCAAACATTCGCTTTAACAACACCTCTGTACTATGTCAACGACGTTCCGCACATCGGGAGCGCCTACACGACGATCGTAGCCGATGTAATCGCGAGATGGAAACGACTGGAGGGAAATTCCGTCCTGTTCATCACGGGAACGGACGAACACGGTCAAAAAATCGAGCGAACCGCGACCGCGAGAGGATTACAGCCGCAAGAACACTGCGATCGGATCGTCACGGCTTACTTCGATCTCTGGGAGAAATTAAACATCCGCTTCGATCGGTTCAGTCGCACCACCTCCCCCCGACATCGGGCGATCGTCAACGAGTTCTTTGAACGCGTCTGGCGAGCGGGAGATATCTATCTCGATCGACAGCAGGGATGGTACTGCGTGGCCTGCGAGGAGTTCAAGGAAAAACGCGAACTCCTAGACGATGGCTGTTGTCCCATACATACTAACTTGAAAGCGGAGTGGCGCGACGAGGAAAACTATTTTTTCCGTCTCTCGAAATACCAATCGCGACTCGAAGAACTCTACCGGCAGAACCCGGAATTTATCCAACCGGAAAGCCGCCGCAACGAGGTGATCGGTTTCGTCGATCGGGGACTCCAGGACTTCTCGATCTCGCGGGTGAACGTGGCCTGGGGTTTTCCCGTTCCCGACGACCCCGCTCACACGATCTACGTCTGGTTTGACGCTCTGCTCGGTTACGTCACGGCCTTACTGGAACCGGACGAGGAACCCACCCTCGAAAACGCCCTCGCCCGTTGGTGGCCGATTAACCTACACCTGATCGGCAAAGATATCCTGCGTTTTCACGCGATTTACTGGCCGGCGATGTTGATGTCCGCGGGCCTCTCTTTGCCCGATCGGGTGTTCGGTCACGGTTTTTTAACCAAGGACGGGCGGAAAATGGGCAAAAGTACGGGAAACACGCTAGATCCTTTCGATCTCGTCGCCCGTTACGGCCAATCCGCGGTCCGTTACTATTTCGTCAAAGAGATCGAATTCGGTCAGGATGGCGATTTTAACGAGACGCGATTTGTAAACATTCTCAACGCGGATCTGGCTAACGATCTGGGGAATCTATTGAATCGAACTTTGGGAATGGTTAAGAAATACTGTCAAAATACGCCTCCCCGGTTGACAGGCGAAGATGTCCCGCCGGAAAATACATTAAAAGTGATCGGTGTGGAGTTAGCGAAAACCGTCACGCGCGAGTATAATTCGCTACACTTTAATCGGGTCTGTGAGGAGATCTTCGCCCTAATCCGCGCCGGGAACAAATTTATCGATGATAGCGCGCCGTGGAGTTTGTTTAAACAAAAACAACAAGCGGAAGTAGAGTTAGTCTTGTATTCCGTCCTGGAGTCGATCCGACTTTCCGCCTACTTGCTATCCCCGATAATTCCGACCCTGAGCGGCAAGATTTACCAACAACTGGGATTCTCGATCGATTTTGACGATCCCGTGTCGGTCGATCGGGCCGCGCCCCTCGACGAACACGGTCGATGGGGTTTACCGACGAATCAACAGTTAGGCATTCCCGAACCGATCTTTTCTAAATTAGAACTCCCGTTAAACGATTCTTAAAAAAGAATTTTTTAATCTCTCTATTTTTAAGATCATTCGCTTCCATGAAAACTACGGTCATCCGCTCGATCACTTTTAACAAAAGAGGAAATAGAATATGTTTGATGATTATGACACCGATCCCGTTTTCACCCCCGAACAAGTGCTTGAAAACCGCGGCAGGGTAGCGATCTTTATCGATGGCTCGAATTTATTCTACGCCGCGCTACAACTGGGCATAGAGATCGATTACACGAAACTTCTCTGTCGTCTGACGGCCGGCTCCCGTCTCCTGCGCGCCTTCTTTTACACGGGGGTCGATCGCACCAACGAGAAACAACAGGGTTTCCTTCTCTGGATGCGTCGCAACGGCTACCGGGTGATCGCCAAGGATCTCGTACAACTGCCGGACGGCTCGAAAAAAGCCAACCTCGACGTGGAGATCGCGGTAGATCTGATGGCGTTGGTGGGTTCCTACGATACCGCGGTGATCGTCAGCGGGGACGGGGATCTAGCCTACGCGGCCGATTCGGTGAGTTATCGCGGCGCGCGGGTGGAGGTCGTCAGTCTGCGATCGATGACGAGCGATAGTTTAATTAACGTAGCCGATCGCTATATCGATCTCGACCAGATCAAGGAGGACATTCAAAAAACCCCCAAGCACCACGTAAATAATTACAATCATTTTCCAACGATAAGCGTGTTGGATAACGATCGACCGAGCCGGTAACGGAAAAGCGCGGGTATCTCACTCGCGCTTTCTAGTAATTGTATCGGAGCGAATGACCGTTTTCGAGAAGTTCGTTTCAAGGGCAAAAAGTAGGGCTTGCCGAATATCCTCGTCTTCTAATTCTGGAAATTCTTGACGTAGCTCGTTTCGATCCTCATAAGTCGCCAGTAACTCGATGACTCGACGGACGGTAAGGCGAAGGTTACGGATACAGGGTTGTCTAGCCAGATCTCGCCACGTTTAGGATTCGTCATACTCTCGATCGCGATCCTCTATATCTAAAATCTCGAATTCCGCGAGTTCGGGATCGGTTTGGAAATCTTCCGCGATTCGATCGATATACGGTTCGAGGATTTCTTTTCGTCGCTCCGGGGGTAAAGAGGCGATCGCCTGTAAGGATAACCCATTTTCCAACATTTCCCCGCCTCCCGATTTAGGTTAAATACGCGATCGTAACGCCCGATCCGCCCTCGTTTTGGGGGGCTAACTCGAAGCGTTTCACCTGCGGGTGATGTTCGAGAAATTCGTGAACACCCTCGCGAAGTTTTCCCGTTCCTTTGCCGTGGATAATCCACAACATCCCGGAAGAAGTGGCGCGGGCGATCGCTTTTTCCAGATCCGGTTCCGCCTCGGCAACTCGCGATCCGCGGATATCGACGGTGTTATTAGAAGTGCGGATGAGCGGATCTTCTTTTTTCGTCGTCGGGGGCGGAGGGGGCGCGACTTTAGCGGGTTTCGGGGCGATTTCCACTTTCTGCCCGTCGAGGGATTCGATTTCCGTCATGGCGATCGTCATTTTCATTATCCCGAAACGAACGCTCACCTCGCCGGCTTCCGAGTTCACCGCGAGAACTTCCGCGGTTTGGCCGAGATTGGGTAGACGGATGCGCTCGCCCACTTTCGGCAGGTAACTCGATCGGGGTTTCTCGACTTTCGGTAAAACCCTTTCCGCGATGGCGTTGAGTTCTTCCGTAGCCTGTCGCGCGTCGTTACCCGTTTTCGGCCCCGCTTGCAACTGCCGGATTACCGCCGCGATTTCCGCGCGCGCTTGCTGGAGTGCCTTCTGTACTTCTTGTTCCTGAAGCCGCTTCAATTCCCGCTCCCGATCCTGTAGCGAGGCCGCTTTCTCGGAAACTTCGGTATAGAATTTCTCGGTTTGTTGGAGTAATTTACTCGCTTCCTTGGCTTTTTGCTCCTGTTCCCGTCTCTGCGCCTCCAAGCCCGCGATCACTTGGTTAATCTCTTCGGAGAAGCCGCCAACGCGTTCTCTCGCGGTCTCGATGATTTCCTCCGCCAATCCGAGACGACGGGCGATCGTTAGCGCGTTGGAACGCCCCGGAATCCCCCACAATAGGCGATAGGTGGGCGATAACGTGCGATCGTCGAACTCTACCGACGCGTTTTCAAAACGTTGATCCTGGTACTTGAGGGCTTTTAATTCGCCGTAATGGGTGGTGGCGACGGTTAATCGCGCTCGATCGGCGAGATCTTGCAGTAAAGCGATCGCTAGGGCGCTTCCTTCGGCCGGATCGGTTCCCGCGCCGACTTCATCGAGGAGGACGAGGGAGGAGGAATTGACGGCTTCTAGAATGCGGACGATACGACGGATGTGGCCGGAAAAGGTCGATAAACTCTGTTGTAGGGATTGTTCGTCACCGATGTCCGCGAGAATTCGATCGAACCACGGAATCTCTACCGGTTCGCGCGCGGGAACGTATAGCCCCGCTTTCGCCATTAACGCCGCTAATCCTAGCGTTTTTAACGTTACCGTTTTCCCTCCCGTGTTCGGGCCGGTGATAGCGACGACGCGGGTAACGGGGTTAATCTGTACGTCGATCGGGATGACTTCGGTTCCCTGTTCGTGTTGTTTCTGCCAGACGAGGAGGGGATGGTGTAACCGTCGCAGGGTGATCGGTTCGTCGGGTTCGGTGAATCGCGGGAAATTGCCCCCCAACCACGCGCTATATCTCGCGCGCGCGGTGGAGAGATCGAGGGTGGTGACGATCGCCAGTAGGTATTCTAAATCCTCGTGCGCGGTGGCGATCGTGTCGCTCAACTCCCGCAGTACGCGTTCTTCTTCGAGTTGTTCGGCTCGGCGATGCTGTCGGAGTTGGTTGCCCTGTTCGATGATCGCGTTCGGTTCGACGTAAATGGTCGCGCCGGTGCTAGAGGTATCATGAATAATGCCCGGAACCTGGTCTTTTTGCGGCGCTTTGACGGGAATCACGAAGCGATCGCCCCGTTGGGTGATCACGGCCTGTTGGATCGCCCCGCTCTGTTTTTGGATAATATCCTGTAATTTTCGGTAAATTCGCTCCCGGATCACCTTCATCTGCGATCGAACCTCTCGGAGTTTCGGACTCGCTCGATCGGACACGTTCCCGTCTTCGTCTATACAGCGATGGATTTCCTGTTCTATCTCCGGATAGGTGCGAACTTCCGAGACCAATTCCTGTAAAACGGGGATTCCCTCCCGTTCCTCGATCGTCCGTCGTAGCCGTCGGGTTCCCGCGAGGGTGGTGGCGATGTCCATCAATTCCTGTCCCGACAACATCCCGCCGATTTTCGCTCTCTCTAGCGCGTCACCGATGTCGGTAATGCCGTCAAAGGATAGTTTTCCGTCTAAACGCTGTTCTAAATCGTGAATTTCTCTCGTGCGCGCCAGCAGGGTTAAACTTTCCTCTCGGGTTTCGGGTAGGGGAAACTGACGGGCGGCGATCGCTCCCAATTTCGTGGCCGCGAAGGTCGAGAGGTGCTGACACAGGCGCGGCCATTCCAGTAACTCTAGGGTTTCGTCTTGAATCAAGGAGGTAACTTGCTGTAATACGGCGTATATTCTATTGTAGTAAGTTTTGATAATTTCTTCAATCGCTCCAGGGGGAGATGGGGAGGTGGGGAGATGGGGAGATGGG
>NZ_JBAFSM010000066.1:0-23833 GCF_036688125.1 Pannus brasiliensis CCIBt3594
CTCCTGACTCCTGACTCCTGACTCCTGACTCCTGACTCCTGACTCCTGCCTCCTGCCTCCTGCCTCCTGCCTCCTGCCTTACGCGAGCGGATCGACTCCCATATCGATCACGGCGTTGCGTAACACGGTGATCTGTTGGCTGAAGTCGAGTTTCTCGATCGAGTTGAGGACGGCGTTCGCGGCCGGGGTCATCTTGTAGTTAGCGGGAACGGGAACGACGGCTCCCTCGTTCATCAGTTCCGCGAGTTGATACCAGAAGGCGAGTTTGGTGTTAACGCTCAAAATTCCGTAGGCGCGCGTGATCGGGGTATTCACTTTCCGAACGAGGTCGCGCATGGCCTGTAACTGTTCCTCGTGGGACATCGCTTTGATGCTCGTCAGTAATCCCTCGGCGAATTGTAAGCGGGCGGCTCCCGGAGCGGCCGGGGTGATCGATCGACCCATTTCCGTGTAGGCGAACCAGAGAACCGCTAGTTGATCGTCGGTGTTCAGGCTCTTGAAGAGAGCGGTGGTAGAGGGAACATCGATCGCTAGAGTGTTATAAGCGGGTGCGGTATAAACCATAGTTAGCCTCGAAAGTTGCTTATTCGTCAATCGGGAGACCGGAAAATCTCTCCACCCCTCTATTGTGTAACACGATCTGTAGAATTGCAAATAATTGTAACAAATACTTGACTTAGAGAAAAATCAATGATCGATTCCTCACAGGTGAAAGAAAAAGCGCTAGAATTCGGTTTCCATCGGGTGGGTATCGCCGCCGCCGACACGATCGACGAGGCCGTCCCGCGCCTACAACAGTGGTTAGCCTCGGGTTATCACGCCGGGATGGACTGGATGGCCAACCCGAAACGTCAGGATATTCAAGCCTGTCTGCCGGGGGTTCGATCGCTTATCAGCGTCGCGCTCAACTACTACACGCCCCACCCGCAGAGCGACGATCCCGAACACGGCAAAATCGCCCGCTACGCCCGCGGCCGGGACTATCACAAGGTCATGACCCGAAAACTCAAAGCCTTCAGCCGGTGGTTAGAATCCACGGGAGAGGAGGTACGAACCCGCTATTACTCCGATACCGGGCCGGTACAGGATAAAGTCTGGGCGCAAAGGGCCGGACTGGGCTGGATCGCCAAAAACGGCAACCTGATCACCCGCGATTTCGGTAGCTGGGTGTTTTTGGGGGAAATTTTAACAAATCTATACCTAACTCCCGATCGACCGCATACCGACCACTGCGGCACCTGCACGCGTTGTTTAGCGGCCTGTCCGACGGGGGCGATCGTCAATCCCGGCGTTATCGACGCGAATCGTTGTATCGCGTACCATACAATAGAAAACAGGGAAACAGCTATACCGAGCGAGATCGCCGAACGTTTGAGCGGATGGGTCGCGGGATGCGATATCTGCCAGGAGGTTTGTCCGTGGAATCAACGTTTCGCGCGGGAAACGGATGTGGCAGAATTTCAGCCTCACGCCGATAATCTAGCCCCCCGGTTAGACGAGTTAGCTACCCTAACCGAAGAGGAGTGGGATCGTCGTTTCACCTCGTCCGCCCTGCGTCGGATCAAAGCCCCGATGTGGCGGCGCAACGCTAGAGCCAATCTAGAGCGTCACCCTAATAGCCCGGATAGCCCGAACGATGTCGATTAAAGTAGTCGTGTTCGATTTTGATGGTACGATCGCCGATACCCACGATACGTTCGTGGAGATCGTCAACGGTTTAGCGGCTGAATTCGGTTATAAGCCCGTGAATTCGGAAGAGGTAGAGATCCTGAAAAATCTCAGTTCCCGCGAGGTGATCGAGCGCTCGAAGGTACCCCCGTTCTGGATTCCTTTCCTCCTCTATCGCGTGAAACGGGAATTTAACAAACGCATCGATCGCTTGGAACCGTTCGCGGATCTGCACTCCTGTCTGGCGAGTCTCAAGGAGAGGGGTTATACCTTGGGCATCATCACCTCGAACACGAGGGAAAACGTGACGACCTTTTTAAAAAAGCATCAATTATTCGATTTTTTCGATTTTATCTATTCGGGAACGCCTCTTTTCGGCAAACATAAAATTATCGATCGACTGATCCGCCAGAATCGTTTCCAGCTTTCCGAGGTGATTTACGTGGGCGACGAGACGCGCGATATCAACGCGGCGAAGAAAAGTAAGGTAAAAGCGATCGCCGTGGGTTGGGGCTTTAATTCCCCGAAAATTCTCGCCAAATTTCAACCGGATTACCTGATCCACCATCCCCGCGAGTTACTGGAAATTCTCGACAGTCCCGCCCTGCCCGTGAGCGGTTAGAAAACGGTTAGAATACGGGCGGTCAATTATCGTTTTCCGAGGAGCGCCATGCCCCGTCAAGATACCCTTTGGGAACAGTTCCTCAAGCCCGTCGTTAGCGCGCTGATCGATCGCCGAGAAATGGAAGACCTCGCTAGGGCTAGAGATTGGGAACGAGAGAGCGATCGCTTTCGACGCGAGAATTTTTCCTATCCCGATTACTATCTTTCCGAAAATTTTCACGGTATCGAGGGCGGTTATCTAGTTTTTAACGCCGCGCTGACCTACGATGCCGTTACCCGATACGCGTTGCCCCCCAACGAGGACTGGATACGACAGTCGGTTATCGAGGCCATCGGCGGACAACCGCGACGGATACTCGATCTCGGCTGTGGCACCGGTTCGACCACGTTATGCCTCAAAAAAGCCTTTCCCGACGCGGACGTGATCGGCTTGGATCTCTCCCCCTATATGTTGGCGATGGCCGACTATAAAGCCGAACGGGAGGGATTAACCCTGCAATGGCAACAGGGAAACGCCGAAAAAACCGATTTTTCCGCGTCCTCGTTCGATGTCGTCACCGCCTCCCTACTGTTTCACGAAACCCCTCCCCGCGCCTCGCGAAATATCCTTCGCGAATGTTTCCGTTTGCTGACACCGGGAGGACAGGTGATTATTCTCGACGGTAATCAGAAAATTCTCCGACAGACCGAGTGGTTAATGAATATTTTCGAGGAACCCTATATTCGGGACTACGCCAACGATAGCCTGGAAGCGTGGTTAGGGACGGCGAATTTCGTCGGGGTGCGGACGGAAGAGGTCTGGTGGGTGAACCAAGTTACCCGCGCCCGTAAACCCTTACCGGTGGAGGAAAACGAGATCGGTACCTTCGGGGAAGAATTTTCGATCGCCCTCTAACGTCACTTTTCGATCGAGAATCGGGCATAGTAAGAGTAGTTGGGATCGGGCCTCGATCGATCCCCCCGTACTACCACGATGACCTACCGCCGTATCATTATAGGAGACGTTCACGGACACTACGACGCGTTACTACGCCTGATGGAAGCGATCGCCCCTTCCGACAAAGAAGCCGTTTATTTTCTGGGGGATCTGATCGATCGCGGGCCGAACAGCGCTCAAGTAGTCGAGTTCGTCATGAAAAACCGCTACCGGTGTCTGTTAGGCAATCACGAACAGATGCTACTAGAGGTGCTGGGGGGCGGTCAAATACCCACGGGAGAACTGTTTCAAGGATGGCTTTATAGCGGGGGACACACGACCCTAGTGAGCTATAACCATAGAATTCCCCAAGAGCATATCGAGTGGATGAAAAAATTGCCGCTTTATCTCGATCTGGGCGATATCTGGTTAGTTCACGCGGGGGTACAGCCCGATCTCCCTCTAGAACAGCAAAGCTCGACCCAATTTTGTTGGGTGCGCGACGAGTTTCACAGCATGAGCGAACCCTATTTCCCCGACAAACTGATTATTACCGGACACACGATCACCTTCACCTTTCCGGGCATCGAGCCGGGACGTTTGGTATCCGGCGCGGGTTGGCTCGATATCGATACGGGAGCCTACCATCCCCATAGTAACTGGTTAACGGCATTGGATATCACCAATGGTCTCGTCTACCAGGCCAACGCGCGCGAGAAAAAAGTCCGGAAGCTCCCCCTCGAAGAAATCGTCACCCCGATCGATCCCTCGATCGTCCAGGCGAAACGAGCCTAGATCTCGCGCGCGAGGGAGATGGGGAGATTTTTCGGGGAAAAGGGAAAAGACTACTTTTACGCCCTTCCCCTTTACCCTACACCCTACACCCTTCCCTCCCGCCTCCTGCCTCCCGATTATTCCAATTTCTCCACGAGACGATCGATCTGGAAATACTCGCGCATCAATTCCCGGATACAATCGACTTTTACCTGTTCCTGTAAACGGACTTTCCCGAAGGCCCGATCGACGATCTCCACCGTGGTGAGGGTGTCGAGATTGACCGAGAGGATGGGAACTTCCAGATCCTCGGCGCGACCGAGAATCATGGGATCGGGAGAGATGTGACCGGTTAAAATCAGACAACTGGTAGACGTTTCTAGCGCGGCGAGTTGGAGATCCGCGCGATCACCCCCGGTGATCACCGCCATATTCTCCCCTTTCCGGAAATACTCTAACGCCGCGTTGACGTTCATCGCGCCGATCGCCAGACTTTCCACCATCCAGTCGAGTCGATCGGGCCGGCATAATACCCGCGCGTTCAATAAATGCACGATCTCGCGGACGCTGACACTCCGCAGGAGTTTACTCGCGGGAATCAACCCCAATACCTCGATCCCCCGCGATTGTAGGTAGGGAAGGAGGAGGGATTGGACTTCTTCGAGATTTTCCCCCGGAACATCGCTAATCACCACCCCCAACAGGGATCGATCGAGTTCCCGTTTCGCCTTGAGAAGACCGTCCACCAGTAACGGCGAGGCGTAACGAGCGACCAATAACACCGGGGACTGAAGAACTTTCGCCATCTCCGCCATCGCCAGATCGAAAATTCCGCCCTCCCAGAGCGTCCCGGCTCCCTCGATCAAGACGATATCTCCCTCGATGCCTTCTAGATAAGGGGCGATCGCTCTCTCGTAATCCCGATCGTCTTTTCCTTCCAGACGCTTGCGTACCGAGAGGTCATCGAGATACAACAGGGGAGAGCGACATCGATCGGGCGATAATCCCAGTAATTGACGGATAAATTCCACGTCCTCATCGACGATTCCCGTCTCGCCCGAACTCGGACAGGTGCCGATCGGTTTGCCGTAGCTCACCGTTAGGCCCCTCTCCTGTAACTGATAAGCCAACCCGACGATCGTTCCCGATTTGCCACTGAAGGGTTCGATCGAGCCGATCAGTAGAGACTTAGCAGTTTTGACCACGATTCGCTCCTTTTTTGTCTTGATACGCCGAGTTTATTCGTCGAATCGCAGGAGTTTCCGATAAAAACCCTGCGAGAAGTCGGCCGCTCCCAATTGTTTAAACGTTTTGATCGAGTCGATGAGATGGTCGATAAACTCGGAGTTACTAATGGTTATCTCGTAACTAAAGTCGGCCTGTCCTTCAAATTGTAAACGACAACGGGTTAATTCCGAGGGCAATTTCGAGACGTACCAGGAAGCGACGAAAGGGATGCCCGTACCGTTCTCGATATGGCGCCGGCCCTCTAGCGATCCCTCGCGATACAGGGTGATCGCGTAGGGGAGGACGCTGTGTTTATCCTTGGCGTAGTAAGGCATATACACGACAACATCGGCTTTATTCGCGGGTTCCAGATTATCGATATTCGTCATAGACCAACGAGACTCCGAGGGCTTCGATCGGGTTCGATCGCTATTGTACCCGAGAGAACGCGCCGGCTAGGATAGGGAAAACACGGGGAAAGACCCGCGGTTCGCCCGCGATCTCTCGGAAAATCGGGGCGAAGACAGCGGGAGCGCTCGGGATTTCCGAGGGATCGCGGGTCGGGAGTTCCGGTCCGGCGCGAGCATCGATCGCCGGAAAGCGCTAGGATATAGGGAGATTAAAGACGAGCGTCTTTTATCGCTTCAGTGAAGAGAAAAGTGATAGAAAGGGATATATCTTTACATGGAAGAATTTGATAAGTCAATATCCTTTGACGGAAGGGATATTCGGCTAAAGATAGGGCTGTTGGCCCCCCAAGCGGGCGGGAGCGTCCTAATCCAGTCAGGAGAGACAGCGGTTCTAGTGACGGCCACCACCGCCCCCGGTAGAGAGGGGATAGATTTCTTACCGTTAACGGTGGATTACGAGGAGAGATTATACGCGGCCGGTCGGATTCCGGGAGGATTCTTACGCCGGGAAGGCCGTCCCCCGGAGAAAGCGATCTTAACCGGCCGTCTGATCGATCGACCGATCCGACCCCTTTTTCCCTCCTGGTTACGGGACGATATCCAGATCGTCGCCACCACCCTCTCGATGGACGAGGAAGTTCCCCCCGACGTGTTAGCGGTCACGGGAGCCTCGGTCGCCGCGATCCTGGCGGGAATTCCCTTTAAAGGGCCGATGGCGGCGGTTCGCGTCGGTTTGGTCGGCGATGATTTTATCATCAACCCCACCTACAAGGAAATCCGTAACGGCGATCTCGATCTCGTGGTGGCGGGAACCCCGGACGGCGTGGTGATGGTGGAGGCCGGAGCGAACCAGTTACCGGAACAGGATATCATCGAGGCGATCGATTTCGGTTACGAGGCGGTACGCGACCTGATCGCGGCGCAGAGAGAGTTGATGGAAGAGTTGGGAATCCAACTGGTCTCTCTCGATCCGCCCCCCGTCAACGAGACGGTGCAGAACTTTATCAAGGAACGCGCGACGGAAGAGATCAAAAAAGTTCTCGCCCAGTACGATCTCGGCAAAAACGGACGGGACGAACAGTTAGAAGCGATCGAGGCTTCCGTGAAAGAAGCGATCGCCGCTCTCGACGACGAAGATCCCGTGAAAGTCTCCGCGAGCGAAGAACCGAAACTGGTGGCCAATCTCTTCAAAGATCTCACCAAAAAACTGATGCGCTCCCAAATTATCGAGGAGGGCGTTCGCGTGGACGGACGGAAACTCGATGAAGTACGCCCGATCTCCTGTCGGGTGGGTGTCCTGCCCAATCGGGTTCACGGAAGCGGCCTGTTCAACCGAGGGTTAACCCAGGTACTCTCGATCGCTACCCTGGGAACCCCCGGCGACGCGCAGGATCTCGCCGACGACCTCCATCCAGAGGATGAAAAACGCTACCTACATCACTACAATTTCCCGCCCTTCTCGGTCGGCGAAACCCGTCCCATGCGTTCCCCCGGCCGTCGCGAGATCGGTCACGGCGCGTTAGCGGAACGGGCGATCCTGCCGGTACTCCCCGAACAGGAAGAATTTCCCTACGTTCTCCGGGTGGTGTCCGAGGTGCTATCGTCTAACGGTTCCACCTCGATGGGGTCGGTATGCGGCTCCACCCTCGCGCTCATGGACGCGGGCGTTCCCATCAAAAAACCGGTGAGCGGCGCGGCGATGGGCTTGATTAAGGACGGCGACGAGGTACGAATTCTCACCGATATTCAGGGAATCGAGGATTTTCTCGGCGATATGGACTTCAAGGTAGCGGGAACCGAAACGGGAATCACCGCGCTCCAGATGGACATGAAAATCACCGGGTTAACGATGGACGTGGTAGCCCGAGCCATCCAACAGGCGAAACCCGCCCGTCAGCACATTCTAGAGAAAATGCTGGCGACGATCGATAAACCCCGCGCCGAACTCTCGCCCCACGCGCCGCGTCTGTTGACGATCAAGATCGATCCCGATATGATCGGTCTGGTCATCGGCCCCGGCGGTAAGACCGTGAAAGGTATCACCGAACAAACCGGAACGAAGATCGACATCGACGACGATGGAACCGTGACGATCTCCTCCACCGACGGCGAACAGGCGGAAAAAGCGAAGCGCCTGATCTACAACATGACCCGCAAGTTAAACGAGGGCGAGGTCTACGTCGGTCGCGTGACGCGCATTATCCAGATCGGCGCCTTCGTGGAAGTCCTGCCGGGGAAAGAGGGGATGATCCATATCTCCCAACTGGCGGAAGGTCGCGTCGGCAAGGTAGAGGATGAGGTCGCCGTGGGCGACGAAGTGGTGGTCAAAGTCCGGGAGATCGACGGCAAAGGTCGGTTAAACCTGACCCGACTCGGTATCCACCCCGATGAAGCCGCCGCCGCCCGCAAGGCCGCCGCGTTAGCCTAAGAAGGTAGGAGTCAGGAGGCAGGAGACAGGAGGTAGGAGTCAGGAGTCAGGAGTCAGGAGATTAATTATCTTGATAATCCCCCTCACCTCCCTCACCCTCCTCATCTCCCTTATCTCCCGCGTTACCCGAAAGACAATTTAATACTCTATAGGGCTGGCGATCGATCGAGGATTTCCAGCCCTACTCATCGCCGAAAAATTTTTCGAGAATAACATTCGATAATAACAAAGGACACCCCGATCGCTCCCCGTTCACTCATGACCGGCAATCATTACCAAACCTTAGAGATCGGCGCGAATTCCACGGCCGAGGAGATTAAACAGGCGTATCGGCGATTAGCGAAGCGATTTCACCCCGATCGACAGACGGACAGCGCCAGTCACGAGAGAATCGTCGCCATTAACGCCGCTTACGAGATTCTCGGCGATCCCCAACGCCGTCAACAGTACGACGAACAATTAACCGCCCACTCTCCCGCGACGAGACAGAGACGCGCCGCCGAAGCCCAAAAAAGCTACAACCGCGCTCGCGAGGCGCGACAGGATGACGAGATCCTGGCGGAACAATGGCGGGACAAGACCTACAGCCCGATCGATCGCCTGATCGGCCAGATTATCCGTCCCCTGAACAAACAGATCGACGCGCTTTCCGCCGATCCCTTCGATGACGAGCTAATGGGGGATTTCCAGCGGTATTTAGAAACCTGTCGGCAGAATCTCGATCGGGCGCGAACGATTTTCTCCGCGCGCAAAAATCCCTCGAAAATGGCGGGAGTAGCGGCCGCGCTCTATTACTGTCTCAACCATCTCGGCGACGGTCTCGACGAATTGGAAACCTTTACCTATAATTACGACGATCGATCGCTCCACACCGGAAAAGAAATGTTCCGTCTCGCCAATCGCCTGAAAACCGAAGCCCGCGAGATGGTGGGCAAGAGTGGCGGGAGATGAGGGAGATGGAGGGATGGGAGAGGTGAGGGAGATGAGGGAGATGGGGTGTAGGGTGTCGGGAGATGGGGAGTGGGAAATAAATAGATAATTTCGGGACAAAATCGAGAGTTTTGAGAAAGTTATTCCCTACACCCTACACCCTTCCCTCCTGCCTCCTGCCTCCTGCCTCCTGCCTCCAAAACAAATTAGTCACTCGCGAGGAAAAAATACGAAAATAGATAGAGAATAATTCCATCCCTTGAACTTGACCCCCGATGACAGACCGACAATCGCGGATAACTAGGATTTCTATGGCTAGAGACTCTGACCTCGCTCCCCTGCCCCCCGCCGTCCAACGCGCCGCCAGTATTCTCATGCAACAGGGGCGTATCGGTTTCTGGGCGCAAATCGTCCTCGGTGTCATCTCCGGGGTTTTACTGCTCATCGCCAGCGCTAGTTTAATCGGCGCGAAACAAAGAACGAACGGGATCGAGATCGGGGTTTTATGCGCCATCGGCGGGGCGTTGTTTCTCGTGGTGGCGATTTACTTCTCCTCGCGCTATATGAAGATCTCCCGCCAGATGTTGCGGGGGGACGAGATGAGCCGTCCCCGGAAAGCGGACACGATCCAGCTAATCCGTCAGGGATTGATCGCCAATATTGTCGGGATGTTCCTGACGATTTTAGGCGCGCAGGCGCTCGCGGGGATCGTTCTGATCAAGTCTCTGAACGTGCCGCAGGGGACTTTTAATGTCGGTTCCAATCCGACTCAATTCGTTAATTCCGTGGATTTATTAATCGTGCAAGCGAATACGAACACGATTCTGGCGCATTTTACCGGGATCGTCACCTCTCTATGGCTTTTGAACCGGATCACGTCGAAATAAACCATGCAACGCACCCGATTGAACACGCTGGCCGATTCCGCCGGCGATCGATTGAACCGGTTTTTTAGTAATCCGTGGCGACGCTTATCGCTACAGGTGATCAGTCTACTTCTCGGGGTGTTTATCGGTCAGGCCGTCTCCACTACCGCGGGACAGGCCGGAAAGTGGGATATCCCTTCCGCGGGTCTCTTGCTTATTTTTACGGAACTGATCAGCCGTTTTTTCTATCGAGATAATCGGGGGCGTGGCCGTTTTTCCCTGTTTTGGGAATCGCTCAATCTTTTAAAAATCGGCATCACGTACAGTTTATTTCTCGAAGCGTTTAAATTGGGATCTTAGAGAAAACTAGCTAAAAACTGGCGATCGGCGTAAAAATGAATTCAAATTGTATGTTCGCTTCTTTTCACAAGATTAAGATTATCGCGATATCCTCACGATAGATGTTTTCCGCTCGCTCTATCCGTTCATTCTATCTGCAAAAAAGCGGCTCTAAAGTTTACAGGAACCAAAAAAACGCTATTAATATAGCACTTAAAGTCGCCGCAAAAATTAAAGCGTATTCTAATTTTTTGCTAATAATCCCAATCACAAAAGTAACGGCAATGACCAATAAAAATAAACCGATATAAATAATATTCTGCGCTCCCGAATCGACTAAAGGGGCGTTGTTCGGGAGGGGAGAGGGTTGGGGGGTGGGGACTTGAGAGATTGACAAGAAATCTAGCATGGACAGTATCGATCGCGCGTGTTTTCCCGAATCGACAGGGACGGTTATCCACCCTAGCATAACGCGGTTCGGGAACGACGAAAACCGTTAAGATGATAGCGGGACCCGCGAGAGATATGAGGGTGCCGCTTTTCGCTACCCCGACGCGCCCGTCGATCGATCATGACTAGCCTAGAACTGATCCTGTACGCTAAACCGGATTGTCATTTATGCGAGGGATTGCTCGAAAAACTCGAAAAAATCCGCCGGCCGGAATGGTCGATCGAGATCCGCGATATCACCACCCGCGAGGACTGGTTTAACGCCTATCAATACGAGATTCCCGTCCTCTGCCAGAAATTACCCGACCGCGAACGTCCCCTCCCCCGTCTCTCCCCCCGCGCGGGCGCCGAACAGTTAGCCAAGCTGTTAGAGAAGCATTTAGAGTGAGGGGGGAGGCGGGAGGTGAGGGAGAAAATCGTTATTATTTCGTCTATTTTTATTATTTTTATGAATTAGTTCATTTTTATTACTTCCCCATCTCCCCTATCCCCCCATCTCCCCATCCCCTCACCCCGCTAGTGTTAACGCTTTTTTTATAATTGAGATAGAAAGACCCGATCGAGTTCTGTCCGGATTGAACCGGCCGCCTAACCACTGAAACCGATAAGGAGATAGCGATCGATGCCCTCGACTGATTATAAAGATTATTACGCCGTGTTAGGAGTCAGTAAAACCGCTTCCGGGGAGGAAATTAAAAAAGCCTTCCGCAAATTGGCGGTAAAATACCATCCCGATCGCAATCCTAACGATAAGGCCGCCGAGGAAAAATTTAAAGAAATTAGCGAGGCTTACGAGGTACTCTCCGATCCCGATAAACGTCAGAAATACGACCAATTCGGTCAATACTGGCGGCAAACGGGTCAGTCGGGTTGGCCGGGTGGCGCGGGAAATGTCGGGGTCGATTTCGGGGGCGCGGGCTTCGATTTCAGTCAGTACAATACTTTCGAGGATTTTATTAACGAACTCCTCGGCCGGTTCGGCGGGCCGTCGGGAAACACCAGCCGGAGCTATAGCTATCGAAGTTCTAGTTCGTCGGGGACGGGATTTAACGATTTTAGTAATTTTAACGACTTCGCGACGTCGCGTTCCGGACAGACGGCCGGTCGATCGAGCGATCGCGAGGCCAAGATCCAACTCACCTTTTCCGAGGCCCTGCGCGGGGTACAGAAACGGGTGAGCGTGGCCGGAGAGACGATCGATATCAAGATTCCCGCGGGATCGAAAGCGGGAAACCGTCTCCGGGTGCGGGGGAAAGGACAGGCCGATCCCTACACCGGCGCGAGAGGCGATCTCTACCTGATTGTAGAACTACAACCCCATCCGTTCTTTTCCTTCGAGGGGGATAACTTGGTCTGCGAGGTTCCCGTCACTCCCGACGAGGCCGTTCTTGGAGCCTCGATCGAGGTTCCCACCCCGGACGGCCCGGTAACGGTGAAAATTCCGGCGGGGATTCGATCGGGCCAGTCCCTCCGCTTACGGGGCAAGGGATGGATCGAGCGCGAGGGGAAACGGGGCGATCAGTTAGTGAAAATCGTCATCGATACCCCGAAAGACCTCGCTTCCGTCGAACGCGAACTGTACGAGAAAATCCGGGCGAATCGGACAACCGATCCCCGTCGCGCCCTCGCGGGGATTAAACTGTAGAACCGAGTCGTTTCGCGGCGAGCGCGATGCCGATCGGGAAAATCCGGTGTTCCTGCACTTGAATCCGCGCGTGGAGACTCTCGGCCGTATCGTCGGGGAGGACGGGAACGGCGGCCTGAACGAGAATCGGGCCGCTATCGACCTCCGCGCTGGCGAGATGGACGGTACACCCGGAGATCGTCACCCCGGCCGCGAGAGCCTGTTCGACGGCGCGCACTCCCTTGAAACTGGGTAGAAGACTGGGATGGATATTGATCACCCGATCGGGGAACGCGTCGAGGAGTACCGGGGTGACGATCCGCATCCATCCCGCGAGAATCGTCCATTCTACCCCGTAATCGCGCAGGAACCGGACGATCGCCCGATCGAACTCCTCGCGATCGGGAAATTTCCGGTGATCGAGGAAAACGGTGGGAATTTTCGCGCGATCGGCTCTCTCTTTCACCTTGGCATTGGCTTTATTGTAGATTAACACCTGGATTCGGGCGTTGAGTTGCCCGGACTCGATCGCTCGCACTAGGGCTTCAAAATTCGTGCCACTGCCGCTGGCCATCACTCCCAACGATAACGGCTTTTCTAGAGCCAAGTCCCCCGCGGACAGGGGAGGGGAGACGATACCGGACAAGAAATTCTCGGAAACTATCATGAAGGGGTGTCGCTTTCTCTATCGCTACCTCGATCGTCGCATAGATCCCGATCGCCGGAAGAAAAATGTAAGTATTTATTAGACTTCTCGCGGGATTCCGGATTTCTAAATCCAGGACGGACATCCGCGCCCGAACGCTCGCCCGGCGGGAATTCGTCGCGACACGAATCCGGAAAAATGGTATAAGCTAGAGGGGGCGAATTTCCGCCGCGAGAGCGAGCTTTTTCCCGGAATCGAGATGTCTTTTAGCGTTATTCCCGAAGGCGAGGAGCGAAAGGTAGAACCGGTCAATAGCGCCGCGATCGATGGCGCTCCGATCGCCTATATCGTGGTTCTCGCCGCGATCGTCACCACTCTATCTTTTATCCCTTTCTCGATCGTTCTCGCGTCCGGGGGCAGTATGCCCCTCAGTCAAGGCATTTTTCCCCTCGTCGGTTGGTTACTCGGGCCGGTCGCCGGGGCGACCGCGAGCGGGATCGGTACGCTGATCGGCGCGTTTCTCGCTCCCTACACGGCGGGAATTCCCCAATTATCGATCCTCGGGGCGATCCTCGCGAGTTTCGTCGCGGGATCGATGGTAATCGGCAAAAAACGCCGCGCTTGGTGGTTCTGGTTGGCGATCGCTTTTCTCCTCCCCCTGTATATTTACGCGAGCCGGGCGATCGGGCTGAACGGGATTTCCCCCCGACTGTTTATCGCTGGCGCGTTCGTGGATCTGTCGGGCTTGCTTTTATGGATTTTACCCACCCGAACCCTTTTCGCCCGTTTTATTCACAGTCCGAATCTAGGGCTAGTGGCGATCGGACTCTTCGGCGGAACTTGGATGGCCAGCGGCCTCTCCCATCTAGGACTCGTGGCGATCACCTACTCGATCTTTAACTGGCCCCGCGAGGTCTGGCAATTCTTGGTTCCCGTTGTCCCCGTGGAAAATCTCGTTCGTTCCGGGGTCGGTACGGCGATCGGCGTGGGCGTGATCGCGGGATTGCGGGCGATCGGCTTAGTAAAACCGAGAGAGGCGATTTATTAGGAGAGGGTATGGAAATTATCGCCAGTTTAGATAAAGTCTCGTATCTCTATCCCGAATCGCCCGATCTCGTTCTGAAAAATATATCTTTAGATATTTACAAAGGCGAATTTCTCGGCATCATCGGCCCCACCGGCGCGGGAAAAACCACCCTCTGTCTCACCCTCAACGGTATCGTCCCGCAGTTCTACGGGGGGCGTTTTTTCGGCTACGCGACGGTAGCCGGTCTCGATACTTTACGTTATCCGGTCAGTACCCTCGCGGGCTACGTGGGGGCGGTTTTTGAAGATCCGGAGACGCAATTACTGGCCACTTCGGTGGAAAACGAGATCGCGTTCACCCTGGAGAATCTGAAAGTACCGAGAGAGGAAATTCTCGATCGAATTCCCAAGGTGTTAGCGGCGGTACGTTTGCGGGGGATGGAGAAAAAATCGCCCGCGGAACTTTCCGGGGGACAGAAACAACGGTTAGCGATCGCCGCCGCCCTAGCCGTTCAACCCGCTTTACTGATCCTCGATGAACCCACCTCGCAACTCGATCCGGTCGGTTCGCGGGAAGTGTTCGCCACCCTCAAGGAAGTGAACCGCGATCTGGGCATCACGATCGTCATGGTGTCCCACGCGTCGGAGGAAATGGCGGAACAGGCCGATCGGATCGTACTACTTCGGGAGGGAGCGATCGAGGCGATCGGCACTCCCGCGGAAATCTACGCGCGGGCCGAATCCCTGGAAAAGTACGCCCTACGTCCCCCGCAAGTGGCGAAAACCTTTGACCTGATTTCCCGTCGGGGAATCCCGATCGAAAGCGTTCCCGTGACCTTAGACGCGGGATTCGAGCGTTTACGGGAAGTAAAACCCTATTACCGTCCCCCATCTCCGAGATTCACCGCGGAACCCGATCGAGCGAAATCCGAACCGATTCTCTCGATCGAAAATCTCTCCCATACCTACCCGGACGGAACGATCGCCCTAGAAAACGTTTCTCTCGACATTCACGAGGGAGAGTACCTGTTGATCGTCGGTCAGAATGGCGCGGGAAAAAGTACCCTCGTCAAACATTTCCTGAATCTTTTACAGCCGACGCGGGGACGGCTATGTATTGACGGAAGATCGATCGAGAGTTTTTCCGTGAGCGATCTGGCCCGTTCGATCGGTTATGTCGCGCAGAATCCGGACAATCAGATCTTTAACACCAGCGTCGAGAGAGAAGTTTCCTTCGCGCTCACCAATCTCGGCTACGATTCGAGACTCGTCGAACAACGCACCACCGATAGTCTAGCGGCGATGGGACTTCTAGGGGTTCGATCGGCCCATCCCCTCTCTCTCCCGAAAGGCGATCGGGCCCGGGTGGTGATCGCGGCGATTCTGGCGATGGAACCGCGGATCGTCGTTTTCGATGAACCCACCACCGGGCAGGATTATCAGGGCGCGCGGGCGATTTTAGAGGTTAGTCGTCAATTACACGAGATGGGCAAGACCGTTATCGTCATCACTCACCATCTCTACCTAATGCCCGAGTACGCGCGGCGGGTCATTATTATGGGCAAGGGGACGATTTTACTCGACGCGCCGATCCGCGAGGCCTATCATCAGGTCGATCTATTAGCGGAAACCTATCTAACCCCCCCGCAATCGGTCTTACTCGCGCGCGATCTCGAACGTCTCTCCGGACAACCGGCCCCCCTCCTTACTCCCGAGGAAATCGCCGATTGTTTTCAAAAAAGTAGGGTGTAGGAGGCAGAAGGCAAAATGCAAACTTTTAACTGGCAAACGGTCGATCGAACTTCACCCTTCACCCGTCTAGATTTCCGGACGAAACTGACGATGATGATCGCGATCACCCTGATCGCGTTCACTTGGGAGAGTCCGATCGCCGGGGGAATTCTGACGCTGATCGTGGCGATCGCCTGTCTGTTCGCGGGGGTGAAGTTGAATTATCTGGCGACGATTTTAAAATTCATGTTGCCTTTCTATCTATTCCTGTTAATCACGATGGGCTTTTTTAATATCGATCAGGTGAAAGCGTTGACGGGGAAAAAGGAATTAACGACCCTGCTGACGATCGGCGGCGCGAAGATGAGCGTGGAGGGAACGCTGTACGGCTTGAATATTATTTGTAAAACGTTGACGATGATTTTTGTGATTCCGTTGGTGATTTTTACCACCGACATCAATCAGATGATCGTGAGTTTAACCAAGGCGAGAATCCCGTATAAAATTGTTTTCATTTTCTCCTCGACGTTACGGTTATTTCCGTTACTCGCGGAGGAAACCCGATCGATCATCGATGCCCAACGCCTGCGGGGATTGGCGATCGAGAAAATGGGATGGATAAAAAAAGCGAGAGTCTACGCGACGATCGCCGTTCCGTTGATTTTAAACGCGATGGCGAAATCGCAGAAGTTAGAGGTAGTTTTACAATCGAAAGCCTTCTCCGGAGATCCCGATCGAACCTTTTTACACGAGTCGGTATTGACCTCGATCGATTATCTAATGATCGGCTTATTCTTACTCTTGTTATTCGGGGCGATCGTTCTCTATTTCGGGTGGGGAGTGGGAAAATTTCCCTGGTTATTGTATTAACCCGTTCTTCGCCGGGGCGTTTAGGGTGTCTGTAGCTTGACATCGCTGAAAAAATCGCGATTTCGCCGCTTCACGCGAGAGTTTCGCGTCCCTCGACGTTCATTAGCGAAAAGGGCCGATCGACAAGGCTTCCAGAAAGCGGGGCGATCGGCAGGAGAGAATCAGAGGGTCGATTTGCCGATCCCGGACCCGATCGAGGGTCGGTCTGTTGGCAAGATTCGCTATGATCGGAATATTTCCAGAGGCTCGACTTTTATGGCGGTTAAAAAAGAATTCAGCAGTTTTCAAGACCTACTCGACAATAGCCCGATCCCGGTATTGGTCGATTTCTACGCGACCTGGTGCGGTCCCTGTCAGATGATGGCCCCCATTCTCGAACAAACGGGGCTATATTTCAAAAATCGCCTGCAAATCGTCAAGATCGATAGCGACAAATACCCCAATATCGCCAACCAGTATCAGGTTCACGCCCTGCCGACCCTGATGTTATTCAAAAACGGTCAACCGATCGATCGCGTCGAGGGAGTCTTGCAGGCCGATCGCCTGATCCAACATTTACAGGGTCTATTGTAAGATATGTCCTGAAGACCATCTAGGACGAAAATTTATGGCGAGAGCGATCTGGAACGGCGCGATCCTGGCCGAGAGCGATAATTGCGAGGTAGTCGAGGGAAATTACTATTTCCCCGCGGATTCCATCCGTTCGGAATACTTTAAACCCAGCGATACCCATACTACCTGCTCCTGGAAAGGTGTGGCCAGTTACTACACGATCGCCGTGGACGGACAGGAAAATAAAGATGCCGCCTGGTATTACCCCGATCCGAAGGAGAAAGCGAACAATATTAAAGGCTATATCGCTTTCTGGCGCGGGGTAAAGGTGGAACGATGATCGCGATCTATCCGGGCAGTTTCGACCCGATCACTTTGGGCCATCTCGACATTATCGAACGGAGCGGGAACCTATTCGATCGGGTGATCGTCGCCGTCCTCTCCAACCCCAATAAAACTCCCCTGTTTACCGTCGAGAAACGTATCGAACAGATCCGCTACTGTACGAAACATCTTCCCAACGTCGAGATCGATAGTTTTTCCGGGCTAACCGTGGAATACGCCCGATTACGATCCGCGAACGTACTCCTGCGGGGATTACGCGTTCTCTCGGATTTCGAGAAAGAACTCCAGATGGCGCACACGAATAAAACCCTGTGGGAAGGGATCGAAACGGTTTTCCTCGCTACCGCGAAAGAGTATAGTTTTTTAAGTAGTAGCGTGGTTAAAGAGATCGCCCAGTTCGGCGGATCTGTCTCCCATCTCGTCCCGGAAAATGTTTCTAGAGATATTTACTTATATTACAGTTAAGATACAAGCAATTTAGTACGGTCTGAGATTATGGCGCGCCGAAACCCGAACGATCGAGAGAAATCAGCCCGGAACGTTGCCGATCGAGGCGATCCCAATCTATCCGCCGATTTCGATATCTATCAAGATCTGGCGCGTCTTCAAGACCTGATTTTCGAGAGTTATCACGTCCCGATGACCCGGTGGACGCTGATCGACGAGGGACAAGTATCCGAACAGATCGAGATCATCTACGAGACGGTTCCCGAATCGGTACAGAAAGCGCTGGCACTATTAGAAAAAGAGCGGGAAATCCTCTCGGAAGCGGAAGAATACGCCGCTAGACTCGTGCGATCGGCCCAACAGCGCGCGGCGCAAATTCTCGACGAGTCCGGCATTATCCAACAGGCGGAACGTCAGGCGGCGCAGATCCGCGAACAGGTACGTCAGGAATGCGAGGCCGCCCAACAACAAACCCTCTCGGAAATCGAGCGGATGCGTCAGATGGCGGTTCAGGAATTACAACAACTCCGTCAACAAACCGTCGCGGAATGTCAGGAGATTCAATCCGGGGCCGATGAATACTCGGAACGGGTATTAGGCGATCTCGAACGGCAGTTAGGGCAAATGCTCCAGGTCGTTCGGAACGGTCGTCAACAGGTCAGACATCAACCCACGAACGGGAAAACCCACCTAAACGAGCGACACGAGCGACGGGCGTGATCCCGATACATCCGTCCGGAATTCAAAAATTGTCGTGGGGCTAGGGAGACAGGAGCCAGGAGTCAGGAGGCAGGAGAAAGAATCAAGAAGATTATAGCTATAAATTTCAAAAAACCCTTATTTATCTTGTACAATTCCAGTTTTTGAAGTTTTAGACGATCGAAAACGAATTGTGCGAGAGGTCGCCGATGTTCCGAACGTAAAGAGCGGGGATACGGGCGCGGGAAAAGGGGAAGGGGAAAGGGAAAAGGCTATTTTTCATCCTTTCACCCTGCCTCCCGTCCCCGATCGAAATTAACGAATCTGTTCCTCGCGTCGATCGATCACGATCACGTCCGGTTCGTTCACGATCGCCGTCCGGCCGGTATCGCCGGTCGATCCCGTCACCGGCGCGTCATAAACGCCGAAATTGCCGATATGACCCCGGTTCAAGATCGCCTCGGCGCGCCGGATCTCTTCTTCCGTCCCCCGCACCATGACCAGGTAATCGCCGGCCGCCACCCGATCGCTATAGAAACGCGCCCGATCCTCGGGAATGCCCAGGCCGATCAGGGAACCGACCAGACCCCCGGCCGCCGCCCCGATCGCTCCCCCGGCCAGAGTGGTCGCCAATACGGTCGCCTCGGCCCCGGCCACGACCACCGGCCCGATGCCGGGGATAGCCAACGCGCCCAACCCGACCAGTAGACCGGTGATCCCGCCGAGCGCGCCCCCGGCCACGGCTCCCGTGGCCGCTCCCTCACCGGCCCGATTCTCGACGCTCTCTCGCGCGTCCACCCCGGCGATATTCCCGGAGCGGTTCGCGTCCCGGGCGATCACCGACACGCGTTCCAACGGGAAACCCGCGCTCCGAAGCGCGTGGATCGCGCTTTCCGCGTCCGCCCGACTCGAAAACGTTCCCACCGCTCTTTTCTCTCGATCGCTTTCGGAATTCATAATTCTCCTGATTCGATAGTAAAGGAACGACCTCTCGCGCGATCGAGTCGATCGGGAAAGGTCTCCCGGTTTTCTAGCTTGAAATATCGAAAATCCAGCTACTTTAAAAGGTGATTCCGTTACAACTCTCGCTTGTATCCGCCGGATTTCGAGATCGCGGACTTTCCCCCGTTTTAGGTGGCTTGATGGGTGATTAATCCCCAGATAAAGATCAACAAGATCGCGCCCAGGACGGCGAAGAGAATACTGCCCAGGCTTAAGGCCCCCACGCTGGCCCCGGCGGCCGAGGAGCTTCCCAAGAGAACCTGACCGAGATAGCCCCCGACGATCGCCCCGAGGATACCCAGCCCCGTGGTGGCGATAATCCCGCCTCCCTGACGGCCCGGATAGATCAGCTTGGCGATCGCTCCCGCGATCAATCCCAACAATAGCCAAGCGATAATATTCATTTCTTTATTCTCCTAACTAAACGCGTTTTTTAGCTCATTTACTCTAAGTATGCAGAAAAATCAGGGACGGATTCTTCTTTCCGAAGAAAGAACTCGCTCGTGTCCATAGTCAGATTTTCTCGCGCTTCCCTACCCGAAAAAATCTCTTTTTACTGCTACGATACGGGGTGATCTATCCATCGAACTCTACGCGCAAAAAACAGTATATTTCTGCTGGAACGCGTATAGCCGTCGGAAGATTTCCGAATCTCTTTTTCCTTCTCCGGTCGGATGTTTAGTGGTTCGGAAAATCTCTACAATCAAGATAACTCAGCAATAAAAATTTAACAAATGCTTACCCATCACAAAAGAGGAAAAATCGCGTTGATTTCCGTTCACGGCGATCCCGCGGCCGAGATCGGCAAGGAAGAGGCGGGCGGACAGAATGTTTACGTTCGGAATGTGGGCGAGGCTCTGGCCCGTCAGGGGTGGCAGGTAGATATGTTCACCCGTCAAAGCGATCCGGAGCAGGAAAAAATTATCGAACACGCGCCCGGTTGTCGGACGATCCGCTTACCGGCGGGGCCGGCGGAATTTATCGATCGAGATCGTTTATATCCCTATTTACCGGAGTTCGTGGAATCCTTTTTAGAATTTCAAAACCGAACCCGAACCATTTATCCGCTCATCCATTCTAACTATTGGTTATCCGGTTGGGTGGGCTTACAATTGCGCCGGCGACAACTCTCGAAACTGGTGCATACCTATCACTCTCTCGGCGCGGTGAAATACAAATCCGTCAGCGCGATCCCGATCGTCGCCACCACCCGGTTGAACGTGGAGAAAACCTGTCTGGAAACCGCCGATCGGATCGTCGCCACCAGCCCGCAGGAAAAAGCGCACATGAGAGCTTTAGTCTCCCCCCACGGCAATATCGAGATCATCCCCTGCGGGACGGATATTCACCATTTCGGATCGATCGATCGCGCGCGGGGACGGGAATTTCTCGGTCTCGATCCCGATATCCCGGTAATTCTCTACGTCGGTCGCTTCGACCCGCGCAAGGGTATCGAAACGCTGGTTAGGGCGGTAGATCGATCGAGCGCGCGCCGGTCCGGGAACTTTCAACTGATTATCGGGGGGGGGAGTCGTCCGGGACAGTCCGACGGCAAGGAACGCGAGCGGATCGAGAGTATCGTGCGGGAGTTAGGATTGGCGGATAATATCCGGTTCCCCGGCCGTCTCGATCCCGCGACACTTCCCTACTACTACGCGGCGGCCGATGTCTGCGCGGTTCCCAGTCATTACGAACCGTTCGGATTGGTGGCGATCGAGGCGATGGCCTGCCGAACCCCGGTGATCGCCAGCGACGTGGGGGGATTGCAGTACACGGTCGTCGATGGGGAAACCGGCCGGCTCGTTCCCGCGAAGGATGAGGAGAAGTTCGCGGAAGCGATCGACGAGATCGTCTTGAATCCCGGCCGACGCGAGGAAATGGGAGAAAACGCCCGATCGAGAGTGGTCGATCGATTCAGTTGGGACGCGGTAGCCACGCGATTAGACGCGCTCTACACCTCCCAGATCCGCAAACTCTACCGGGAATTTTTCTTCGCCCGCGAGGCCGGGATCGCCGAAACCCTGGAGTCCGCGAAAATTTCCTGATCGATCGTCGCGATCTTCCGAGAGTATTCGGACAGAAGAAATGTAGACAGATTCTTCTGTCTTTTTTTTGTCTAACTCAACTTTTGACAACGAGAAATACCGATTTAGTTAGAAGCGTTCTATTCTTCTTTTGCTCCACAATTTAGATAGCTCGATCAGGAGACTCATAATATGTACTTGATGAAAATTAGAGATTTTAATCCCGATTACAGAAATGAAATTTTCGGGGGCGACGATATTATCGGCTACGATGTTTACGCCGATGTCAACAACGAAAAAATCGGCTCGGTTCACGATATTCTCGTCGATGAATCCGGCCGTTTACGCTATATCGTGATCGATACGGGCTGGTGGGTTTTCGGCAAAAAAGTGTTACTGCCGATCGGTTGCTGTCGGATCGATTACGCCAAACACAATCTCTACGCGTTAGGGTTCACCAAAGAACAAGCGGAAGCCCTACCCGATTACGACGATGAAACCCTCGTCGATTACGAGTACGAGGAACGCGTGCGCGATCGCTATCGTCCGGTCGAGTCCCGGCCTCCCGCGCCGATTCCCAAAGACACCTATACCTACGAGCGCGATCGCGACCTCTACCACGCCCCCGCGGAAGATCGCGACCGTATCCGACTCTACGAGGAACGCCTCGTCCCCGGCAAACACCGTCAGAAAACGGGCGAGGTAACGGTGGGGAAAACCGTGACCACCGAGACCGCGCGGGTGTCGATCCCGGTAGAGAAAGAACAGGTCGTCGTCGAGCGCCGGACACCGAGCGAGGCGGGACGAACGGTAACGAATGCCGAAGGCGCTTTCCAAGAAGGGGAAGTCGTCCGGATGGACGTGTACGAGGAAACCGCGGACGTTCGCAAAGAAACGGTTCTCCGGGAGGAAGTGAGCGTCAAGAAAGAGGTGAAGCAGGACACGGTAACGGCGGAAGATACCGTCCGCCGCGAGGATATCGAGGTGAATTCCAACGGTGAACCAGTCATCCGTCAAGATCGCGCGCCTCAAGATCGAACCGTCCGTCCAGATCGCTCGCCCGACGATCGAACCGTCCGTCATTAATCGTTCCCTGTCCCCCTTTACCCCTCCCCGATTCCCATGTCAGAACCGAACCACCACGATAACAACGGCGAAAAGATTATTCCGTTATACGAGGAGAAACTGCGGGTCGAGCGATCGAGACGGAAAGTGAGCGAGATCGTTATCCGCAAGGAGATCGAGACGGATATCGTCGAGGTTCCCCTATATCGGGAGAAATTGATCGTCGAGCGTGTCGCGGACGGAACGACCCGTCTGGCAGAGATCGCGATCGGGGAGACGCGGCTAACGGGGGACACCGGGGAAGCGAGATCGATCGTTACCGCCGAGTTTACCGATCTACATCTGGCGGCGGAGGCGTTGAAAAGTTTCGCCCGGCAGGAGCGATCGGGCGCGCCGCGGGTTCGCGTGCAGTTACTGTTCGAGAACGAGAGCGATCGGGCGCTCTACGGCGCTTTTCTAGAACGATGGACGAAACATTGAATCGGTTCTGAAAATAGCGGGTAAGGGGGGAGGGTCATCCCTCTTCCCTCCCCTCAGAATCGTCGAGTGTCGCGAATTTTAAGATTGATTATAATATAGAGCTTGTTTTAGAAGAATGGAAAGAACGGGCGATTGATCGATGATCACTCGATCGGATGGGCGACTAGGTAAGTTCTTAGTTCGGTTTTCGTCACGCGATCGAATTCGGGAGTCATTCTAAAAATCTCCAAAGTCCATCACGATATATCTCTAACTTTACCCCCCATTTTCTCGTAGCCCGGACATCGGAGAAAAAAGGAAAGTAGACAATCCGAAACCCGTTCACCCGTCCTTCGAGGCTTGCGATCGTTTCCATTGTTGCCGCATCTGGCGATAATCGTCGTGACTCTCTGGCGGGAGAACTTGCAAAATCTAGTCCTCTGAAGCGTGTAGAAGCGTTATCTCGTAATTTTCCCGAAATGCAACCGTATTGGGATGATTTTTCCCTAGTGCTTGTTCGGCGATCTGAATGGCTTGTTGAGAGTAAGAAATCGCCTCCCCGTACCGTCCGGTTGAATAGTACAATCCCGCCAGATTGTTCAGGCTAGTGGCGACATCGGGATGCTCCTCTCCCAACAATCGTTTCCACATCTCCAGAGCCTGTCGGAAGAGAGGTTCCGCCTCCCCGTACCGCCCGGTTGAATAGTACAA
>NZ_JBAFSM010000067.1:0-23742 GCF_036688125.1 Pannus brasiliensis CCIBt3594
CGCTTTCAGGGCTTTTTCTTAATTCTAACCTCCCCATAGTGATAAAAGAGCGATAAATACAGCCTTTCTCAGATACATGAGGTACGTTCTCGCGGTTGGAATCTTTTAGCGGTAAGGGTTGGTATGTATTTCACCTTTACGAGAAAGGCTGTATCTCCGATCCTGATAATATTGCAAAAGCATTCTTGTTATTGCTATAAATCATTATTCCGCAAGGTTTTTGATATAAAATGTCCTATAAAAGCGTCATATAGTAATATGACACGGCTAACCATTACCTCTAGACGCTTAAACAAAACTTATCTGTCTCCGTAGCCAAGGATATTTGTCAGCCCAAAAATCTGAATTCTTAAGGTTTTTTGAGTTTGAGCGTTTAAACTAAAATCTTTATTTTAAAGACTTTTCGCAATTACAGCCTTTCTCGTAAAGGTGAAGTACAGACAAACCCTTGCTACTAAAGGGTTCTAGCTCCCAAAACGTACCTCATTTATCTGAGAAAGGCTGTAAATTGCCTAGTTTTATTACACTCTTAGATCGAAAAATACCCTATAAACAAATATATCACGAAAGAACAGCCGAGTGACAAATTCTTGCTATAATAAAGTTGGTCTATAGATTGAACAGTTATCACGATGAAATCGAATAAACAAGCGTCTCCTCCCCCTCATGTCAGTCGGAAAATTAATCATAAAGGGAAAGCGTGCCGTAGAGGCAAGCCGATCTATTACGATCAGGTCAAGCAACATTGCAACCTTATGCTGACTCCAAAAGCGATCGAGACTCTCGGCAAACAGGCCGAGATACTGAAGATCTCGCGAAGTGAAGTGATAGAACGCTGGTTGCGAGAACTAGAAGTATGATTGACGTTCACTCATATAAACAGAGGCACATGGTTCTCGATCTCAAGAAATAAAAAACTTTCTTTGAGGTCGAAAAAAATCACAACTATTTTCAGCCTTGATTTAACGGTTTGTTGTAAAATTTAGTCTTTGAACGATATTTCGAGAAATTAAGGTCTCAAATTGCGTCCGCAATCGATAGGCGGATATAGCGTCCTTGATAAGGACACCAACCTCGATATTGCGCTCCTGAGCGGCTTCTGTAAGATTGGCCGACGTAATAAAAAATTGTTCATCGTCGATAACAATACATTTAGCGTGAAGGCAGGCTCGAACTCCCACGCCTGTAGAAAGCGATCGAGGGTCGAAAAAGACTTCTGGTAATCTTTCCCCTGGCCAGATCTGGCGGAATGATTTTGCGAACTCTTCTATTAAGCGAGTGTCGGATCGGTACGCCTGCGATTGCCGTTGGATGTCGAGAAGTAATTTGACATCTAGACGAGGAGCGTTGTCCATCCGGTTCGCTAGAGAGCTAAAGAGAGTTCTCGCTTTATCTCCCTGTTGAAAAACGTAGCTCGACACGAGAATGTATTTCCGTGCTTGCTCGAATAATTCCCGTACCACGACACTTGTTGCCCGACTCTTCAATCCGGGTACATTCTGCCCCGTCCAAACAATATCGATACGATCGCTTTTCCCGTTAACCTTTTCTTTCTCGCTGGCTAATACTTGAAGTAGATAGATGAGATGGGTAACACTCATTCCCGATCGATAGAGCCGATCGAGTTCACCCGCTACCTCCCCTTGTAAAGTGGTGGGAACGTATAAATCTAGACTGGCAGGATGGAACGGGGGAGACAGTCGTTTCGACTCCAAGGCTGTAGCCAAGGTTAGCAGGGCGGAGCGATCGAGCGCGTTCAACGGAGACATCAGCATAACTCGTCGGGGAAGAAAGCCGCTCCCAGTTCCTCGATCATGTTGACCACGAGAGCGCGGTCGAGAAATTCATTACGACGCTCGCAGGAAGTTTCGGCGATCAGTAAACAGCCGTGACAGGCCGCCCCGTTGAGAAAGCGGGCTTCCTGACGATCGGGGGGATGATGGCGGGCGCAGACGGGATCGTTAGAACACAGCCGCCCGAATTCTAGAGCTTTCTCCAAATGAGTTTCGATCGAATTTCCCAGTTCGACGAGGCCGCCTAATGTTCCCTCGGAACCCGACGCGCCCGTGTATAGTAGGATGCCGTAGCCGATATCGTCGAAACAGTAAATTCTTTCCTTGATCGCGCTCGCCGAGTAGCCGCATTCCAAGGAAACCGAAGTGATCAGGAGGTGGGAGAGCGAATGAAGCATGATATAGGGAATACCCGGGAAATGGCATTTATCGGCGGCAATCCCCCTTTCCGCCCGCCAACGCTCGAATCCCTCGATCAGAGAACGGGAACGTTTTTTCACCTCATCCCGTCGCGCCCATTCGTCGATCGCCTCTTTTCGGAAACCGATAAAAACGCCCTCTCCCTTATTCTCGATGGCGGGAACCCATTCCGATTGAAAATCGAGTTTCGCTAGACGGACATTGATCGATAGATCGTCAAATTCACCCTCAATATTCGGTAAATAGCCCTCGAAACGGGTGAAACCGATTTGAGCGATCACCTCCCGAAGACGGTGGACTAACACCACTCGATCGAGGTACGGTTTCCAGCGAGCGTCGATCGTATCCAAAGAACGGGGGCGCGCGTCGAAGTCGGGGTCGGCTTTTTTGCCTAACTCGCCCCTCGCCGAGAGAAGAGCTTCTAACTCTACCTGCTTGATACTTTTTTCCCCTCCCGTAGGCACTCCATTTTTTCGTCGCAGGACTTCCGCCCAAACTGTTTCCGGGTCGAATTCCGCTAGATCGACAAACTTCGGTTTTTTTAATTCTTTACGGATATCGGCGATGTCTTCGGCGTATTTTAAATCCTCCTCGTAAAAACGATCGATCGCCTTCCGCAAGCGTGTGTCCGGTTCGGGAAGCGAGATCGCGCTTAAGGTTTGGCTGAAATAGGCGTTACTGGCGGAGCGGATGAGTAGACGGTTATATTCAGGTCGATCGCCAGCGATTAGGTTGCCCTGATCGTCCAGCCGATGGGAGATACAAGTCTCTTGACCCCTAGCTCCCAACCACGGACGATGACCCTGACAATAGCCTAAAACGGGAGAATTCGGTACTTTGGCGACCGATAGGGGGCGACGCTTATTACAAGCCTCGCAACGGACGAAAATTTCCTCGAAATCGTTACCCGATCCCGCTTCGTCGAGCCACAACTGACCGAGACACCGGCGGTTATCGTCGTAATGAACGAACCCGTACCAATCGATATCGCTTAAATGACCGTTGACGCAAGCTTGAACGAATCGAACCGGAACTACGGAGTAGAGTTTTCCCTCGAACTTGGTGTTCCCGCCCTGAATCGATTTCCAGCGAACGAGAGGGCGGGTGCGGTATTCCTTGCCCCTTACCACGATCGTTCGTTCCACTTGAGCGAGAAACCACGAGGGAAACACGAACACTTTGACCTCGGCGGGGTTTAACTGTAAGCCGACCGATTGACGGGGAGGAGTGTAGAGTTGTATGTCGGTAACGCCGAGAATCTGGGCGATTTTTCTCTGCAATCTTTGTTCGTAAATTGGCTGTCTCTCTCCCTTCCAATCACTCAGTCCCGAGATTAGTACGGAATAGTTGGGGAGATCGACCATCGACCCTACCCCGAAAGTAGTGATCAATTGACTCTGACGGAGTTCGCCATCGGCGGGACGTTGTTTTTTACCTTTGCCTTTCATTAATTATTCCTCCACATCTTGTCCGTCGGGATCGCGAACCCGTAATTTGACGGTGTATTCCACGTCCCGTAAACTTCGGCCGGCTTTAAATTTCTGATGATCGAAGGGCTTCTTCTCCGCGTTGGGATCGGCGGCATCGAGCAGGAGCGGAACGGCGGTATCGATTTCGGTCTGGTACTGGAGTCTCGTCTCCCGCTCGGCGATTTTCTGCCAAGTATCGAGTAAATCCAACACGTCATTGCGAACTTTTTCCCGTAACCGATCGACTCGCTCGGAGGATAGATTGCCATGCTCGATCGCCCGTCGGGTAACGATCTCCACGACTCTATCCAAGTCCGCCCGGCGCTCGACGATCCGGGAAGCGCCGATCGGCTCGGTCATTTCCGGTATCAGTAACCGGGAGAGCGCGACCGTGACCCCCGCCAGACCCCGATCGAGGGCGCGTTCAGAGAAGGGAGTGACGCTAGTAGCCTCTACCGCCCGGTAAAAATTGGTGTGCCAATCGACGAAACGCTCGTAATGGGAGCGATCGCGCGGTCGGTGAATATTGAACAGGGTTACGACTAATCCAGGTTTGTTGATCTCCCGACCGACGCGGCTAGTGGCCTGAATATATTCGGCGGCGGTTTTCGGTTGCCCTAAGACCACCATCAAGCCCAAGCGCACGATATCCAGCCCCACGGAAATCATATTGGTGGCGAGGGCGATATCGACGCGCTCTTTCTCGGAATAGGGCAGGGAAAGACGGCGTTTCGTGTTGGCGATTTTATTGGTACTAACCCGCGAGGTGAGTTCTTCCGGTTCGTCGTCGATTTTACGGTTAGCGAAATAGCCATCGATTTCGCCGTAGCGTAATCGCTCCCCGTATTTGTTGAGTCGGTTGTTTACCTCGTCCTCGACGATGCGACGGCTTCCCCCCAGTTCCCGCAGGGAGTTGAAATAACCTAGTAAGGTCATGTAGGGATCGGCAGGATTGTCGGGATTTTTTTTACCGCCCGCGAGTTCCCATTGCTTCTCGGAGGCGGCGAGTAACGCGAGATACACCCTCAGCAGGATCACTTTCAAACTGCGCCCGGTCGCCCCTACCCCGACGTAGAGACGGCCGGAGCTTTCTTCGATCGGTACGGTGCGGGCGAAAAAGGAATCGTGGCGATCGGGGCCGGGCGGCGGGAAAACATCGACTTGAGAGCGATTGAATAGGGCGCGGATCTGTTGTCCGGCGCGGCGGACGGTGGCGGTAGAGGCGATGATCTTGGGAGTGCAACAGAGCGCGCCGATCGCCGTCTCGTACAATCCCACCATCGTTCCCAACGGGCCGGAAATCAGATGTAATTCATCCTGAACGATCAGATCGGGAGGGGGTAGATAACTGTCGAGGCGACGACCCGACCCCCCACCGTCCGCGGCACTAGAAAACCCTTCCCCGTCTTTAAAATGAGTTACCCGACCGAATAATGATGCGGTTTGTCCAACCCACGGCAGGGAGGCGAATTTATCGACGGTGGCGATGATAAAGCAGGGCAAACGGCGATAGATGGATTCATCGACCGCGACGATCGGTAGGGAGCGATCGCCCTGAAAATCGCAACGACGGTTGGTGCAGAAGATTTTTAATTCTTTGGGTTTATCGTGCGGGAAAAGTTGAAAGGAGGACGGTTTAAAAGACTCCCCACACCACGGACAACGCTCTAGGGGAATGGGTCCGGGTTTACTTTTCGGGTCTTTTTGGAAAGCGACGGTACGGGAGTAGGCGGAATGCTCGTCTTTATCGCCCTTTTGCCCCATTTTATTCGGGGTCGCGTTCTGTCCCACCCATAGCCCGATCTCGAAAGGCCAAGCCCCTAAACGATCGAGATCTCGCTGACGTTCTAACTCTAGGGCGCAGATTAATCGGGAGGCGCGTTCGAGTTGATCGAGGGTGAGGAGTCGGAGCGTATAGCGCATCAGTACGCTGACCCCCGCCGAAGTAATGCCAGGGTTTTTCAGACGACGGAGGATGAGGGTAAAAGCCGCTAGTCCTAAATACGCCTCGGTTTTACCGCCACCGGTGGGAAAGAAGAGCAGATCGACGGTTTGGCGGTCGTCATGCTCGGAATCGGCGATACTGGCGAGATTGAGCAGGATAAAAGCTAACTGGAAAGGCCGCCATTTCGGTTCTTCGATACTCTCGATCGTACAGTTTTTCTCTTGACAGATCTGCTGTTTTCGTGCTAATGCGATCGCTCGATTGGCGAGACGGAAGGCGTAAAAAATATCGGGATCTTCTAGGAGGTCGATTCCCTCGGCGATGCGGGTTCGGGCGACCTCGGCCCGATCGAGTAAATTCTTGGCGATGGGAACGGATTCGCTCGGCTCGATGGGGGTCGCTCTCTGATGGATAATCCAATCTCCGTATTCGGTGACGAGGGGAGCGAGACCGTCTTGCATTTTCCCGATATCGCCCATCGCGGCGAGGGTTTCCATGCCTAACTCGACACCGGGAATCGGCGCGGGGGCGACTCTGGGAACCTCGCTCACGGGTAGCCAATCGGTGTGAACGGTTCGGCAGGTGTTTCCGATAACTTCCGCCCGCGTGGAAACGTTATGACCGACGACGAACTCGTAATCGTGGCGGTATTGTAGGGCGGCGATCGCTTCGTCGTTATCGAGGCTTTGAAAACCTCTAGGATTCACCCTCGGTACGAATCCTCCGGCGTGATGGAGGGTGAGACGGGTTTGAAAGATGAAGGCGGTATCGGTAGACTTGGGCGCGGGGCGGGAATTGACCAGAAAAACCGATAGGGAACTGGTTCCGTCGGGAAGGTGGGAAAATCGGATCGATCGCTGTTTGATGACCAGTTTCAAGCCCTCGCTTTCGGCAAGCTCGATCGTGTCGTTTTTCGGGGGAACGGTCAGGGTAATCTCGCGCGGTTTCCTCTGCCATCCTTCTAAAGGCTTCGCGTTTTCTTCGGTCGATTCTTCTTCGATCGATTCCGGGGGTTCGGGAAGGATAATCGGGTAATAATCGGCCCAGTGAACGGTGATCTGTAAATTCTCGGTATCGGCGGGGATAAAAACAGTCAAACCCATCGAGGAGGGAAAGAGGGCTTTTTTGGCGGTTGTCGCTTCGGGAGGGCTATTATCCTCGCCGCCGACACTCATTTCCTCGACTCCCTCCTCGGCGGTGTCATCACTCAAACCGCGGGGGGCGAGAAAACCGGTCAGATACCATTTGGAGGGGGCTTGGGTGAGGATTTCCTCGCGGTGGGCGGAGTCATCGTCCGGAGGGCCGACGAGATCGAGTTCTAAGGCTCGGAGTAGCTGGCTTCTAACTTGAACGGGGGTGGTCATGGGGAGGAGCGATCGAGCTTTGCTATTAGCATTCCCGGAAATTACGGTAGAGTTAGCGCGATCGGCTTTTTTTTATCGGTTGTCGGATTGATTTTTTTTCTGGGATAACGATTGGTTTTTATACATCTCACCACGTTTCATCGCTTAATCCGTCCGCTACCACTCCATCCCACGCTTCATCGACCTCGCGGGACGATTCCCGGTACGCTTCCTCTAATTCCCGTTGCCGTAATCAATCGCGATCGGGATTTACCCGGCTCTGGATAATCGTTCTCACGGGTAAGAGTAAGGATAGAGGGCTATCTTGTAAGGGAACGAAGCCGTATTTAAGATAAAATTCTCTCGATCGCTCGTCGATCGCGTCTACTCTAACCGCGAAAATAGCGATCTCTTCAGAAAGACGGATCGCTTTATTCAACGCGTGCATCAATAGAACGCGTCCTAATCCCCGCCCTCGCGAGGTTTTATCGACGGCTAACTGTCCGATGAGCATGACGGGGGCGGGATATTTCGGTAAACCTTTTTTAATCGATTCGGGGAGGTTAGCGAACTCGATACTAGAGGCGCTGACCGAATAATAACCCACTACTTTTTTACTTTCGGGTTCGGTGGCGACAAAGGTGAGCGAATAGCCTTTTTTCTGGTTTTGAGACGCGTATTTTTTCAGGTAGTCGTTTAAACGAGATTCGTTACAATCGAAGTCCGTTTTCTCGAATTCACGATCTAACGGGCTAATAATCCATTTCACCGCTCTCGTATTCCTCTCGATACTGTTGCATGGCCTTCTGTAACGCTCGATTGGGGGCGGGAGGATTGGCGAGCAGGTCGAGGAACAAGTCTCGATCGCGATCGCTTAAAATTAGTCGCTGATGGGATTCTATATCTTCTCTAGCCGCTTCCAGCCCCCGGGAGAGAAGATAGCTACTCAAACTCATCCCTTTCAAATCCGCCGCTTTTTCTAACAATTCTTTCTGTGGTTGGCTAACTCGGATGTCGATCCGTTTCTCTTTCGCGGGGACGGACATGGATGTTACCTAGACAAAGGGATACTTTACCATTCTAGGCGATCGGCGGCAAATGTACACACGTCGATTCACCCCGATCGCTCTGGATTTTCGTCCTCTCCGGTCAGTTCTTTCAAAATCCGGGTCATTTTTTCTTGGCGCTCGTCAATTTGGTCGAAACGTCGGTAAAAATCGGATTGAATCTCGTAAAAATCGGACATGGAACGGGTTAAACGACCTAGCAACTCGTAGAGTCCCCGGCGGTCTTTTTTCCATTCCTCGCGATCTTTCTGCCATTCTTGCTTCATATCGCTAATACTGACCGTTAAAGCTTGGATCGCTTTGGCGTTCGAGGCGATAAGCTGTCTGATTTCTTCATCTGACATAAACTAGACTCCTCGCTAATGAGTTCGCTTTTTTCTATCCCTGCCCGTCGATGGGGACATTTTTATTATCGCGGGTCTATTTTGTTTTTTTCCCTTTCTTACCCCCCACTTTGCCTTGCCTTACTTCCTCGTCGTGGCGAGTTTGGTTGAGTACCAGCAATCTCGCTAATACTTCATCGTGGACTTCTTCGGGCCAGCGATAGCGATAGGGTTTCTTACGTTTGCTAGAGGTTTCTTCGTCGTCTTCCTCGTAGTCGAGTAGGAACTGGCAATCGGTGGGGATGTCCGTCCATCCGTAGGCTTTCAGGACGGCGCGATCCATTTTTTCGTGTAATTCTCTTAGGCGTAGGATGGCTTTATCGGTTTCGTCGGGATCGTGGAATCGATTATAGGTTTCGGTAAGTCCTTGATTGTTTTCGATCATCAATCGCGCCCGGTATTGGTAATACTCTCGCCCGATTTCTTCTAGTTCGGTGTTGGTTTCCCAATTTTCGGGAAAGGGGAATGTTTCAAAGCAATCGGAGGGAGTGTAACGAAGATCGTCTTTCATTGATGAGCCGAGAAATCTCGCCCAGTTTTCATGGATGCGGGATTGAAGAACCATAAAATCCGAGTATTGTGTAAGCGGAAAAACAATGTGAGGTGCAGCATATATCATGTGATTTGGCAAGAAAACAAAGCTTACATATTTGCTAGTAAAAGGATGAAATAAAACCCGATCGAGCGGTGCGATCGCTTTAAATAATGCTGGTGTGTATCTTCCCCACAGCCACCATCGAGTTTTTCGTATAATCGCATCTCTATTATTACCTAGTTTCGCTCTTTCAGGCTTAACCTTCTCCTCGACAATCGCCATCAAATCGGGATACCGCCTCGCTTCCTCTTCCGTCATCTCTCCGAAATTAATCACATAGCGATGATGGGAATGAGTCGGGCTACTATTCACCTCTTCGCCGCCGATATAGGGGAAAATCCGCTCTTGATTGCGAGGATCTTTGGCGATTAAACGGTGCATTTCCTCTATAGATGTCGCGTCGGGATTGGTATCATCGAAAGTGAAACCCATTCCTAAAACGATACTCCCTTGAAAACTTTTCCCCGCGTTGGCGATAAGCGGTTTCGGATCGTCGTTTCCGCCATCGTGGAAAAGAAACGCGGTGATTTTGGGTACAGATTTCCCATCGAGAGAATTTTTTAGAGATACTCGCATTTTTTTCGCCCCGTGAACCACACTCACCACCACGGCGGCTAATCCCGGCCATTTTAGCCGTTTTCGCGCCTGATAGATGGTCGTACCGTGATTACAGATATACCGTAAACCGGTCGCGCGCGTGTCTCCCTGCGCGATGGTATTAGTGGCGATAAGTCCGAAGGTTCCCCCGTCGCGGAGAAGGGTAAAACTCCGACGGAAAAAATGGGCGACTATATCGGAATTGCCGTGAGATTCGGGATGGACTTCTTTTAACCATTCCATGTATCCCTCCGGATGGGCGTTAATCGCCGTATTTTTCCCCGCGAAAGGAGGATTGCCGACAATGCAATCGAAACCGCCGTTTTCCCTATCGAACACTTCAGGAAATTCGATTTCCCAGTTAAAGGGGATAATCGGCTTATCCCCGTCGCGGAGTCGGCGGGATATTTGTTCAACAGGATGGATTCTGTCATGGGTATCATCGTCCGCCGGGGAATGAATTCCCCGTCTCATATCGGAAGTCGGTTTAAACCGACTTGGGCTATTAGCCATGAAATTCATTTCATGGCGGGATGGGTTTGTCGCGTCTTTTTCGGCGCGGTTCATTTCCGGGCGGGATGGATTATCGCGCCATTGTCGCACCATCGTCGCGTATTCTTGTCGTTTTTCAGTTCTTTGTTTACTATTGTTACCCTCGAAAAAGGCTGAAACGATAACGTCTCCCGTCAATCGTGCCGATTCTAGCTCTCTTTCTGCCCGTTGGAGTTGTTCGGCTTTCGTTTCCGTGTCCTCGTCGGTGCGCGTGTCGAGGGATTGGATTTGGTGGCGGTACTCTTTCACCCGTTCCACTTTTTCCTTGAGAAGTTGCATGAGGGGAAGATCTTCAAGGGGATCTTTCGCAAAGGAACCGATCTCGGCGCGAGTGACTCCCACCAATGAATCACCGCATTTCAGCGCGTGATCGAGGAAAGTAAAGGGATAATCCTTCGCTAACGTTACCAACCAGAGCGAGAGTTTCGCTAGATTCACCGCGAAGGGGTTTTTATCGACCCCGTAAAGACAACGTTGGGCGATTAAACGCCTGGCTAAGAGTAACGGTTCACCTCCCTCCGATGGCGTTTCCCCGCGCCTATCCCAAGCCACGACTAACTTCTCCGCCAATTGTCGGCAGGCTTCCACCAAAAACGCGCCCGAACCCATCGCCAGATCGCAGATTTTCAGATCGAGAATCTGTTCCGCGGTGGGATTCGCTCCCAATCGTGCGAAAACGGGTTCTAACGCCTTCTCGACGATCGGTTGTGTGAGGGATCGCGGGGTGTAGTGCGAACCGCTTTTACGGCGTTCTTCGGTGGGTTGCAGATAAAGGGAACCGCGCCGTAGGATATTCGGGGTACGTCGGGAAACTTTTCGATCGAGCGCCGCCATCATTTCCGTCTCGGTTTTCGCCTCCTTGAAAGCTTTTAGCGCTTTGGCGGGAAGTTCACAATTGGCCTCGTCCTTGAGGATTTTCACCCGATCGGCCGCCTTCGCCTGTAATAATCGATCGAGATCGACAACGACGGTGGTGGAATGTTTCGATCCCTTCGGTTTACTGTTCACCCCGATCGAATTCCTAGCCGCCAGTTCCACCGTATAGCCCATGATCGCCTCGTATACAGAACCGATCTGCTCCACGTCCAAAGAACGATAGGAGAGTCTTTCCCCGTCCAGAATCAACAGTTTATCGAGTAGACGGTATACCACCCCGTCGGGAACGCGGGGGATATCGCCGTTGTTCTCTAGAAACGGGTACTCCGACGGATCGAATAACTGCCCGTGACGCGCCGGTAAATATTCGGGAGTCGCGCCGCCACCATCGTGAACGAGGCGAAAAAGACTCAATAACCACGCCCATGCCCCGTAACGTCGATCCATCGTGTCCGGGTAAAGACTGGCATCCTCGCGCAGTCGATCGTACAGTCCCCCGACGGAATAATTACATTGATACACCTCGTCATCGGGCATCAATCCCTCGTCCTCCGCGTAGAGGAGAAAGACCAAGCGCATTAGGGTGGTAATTAATCCCCCGTAAATGTGTTGAGGATTGTTTCGGGCGAGATCCTGTAATAATTTCCCGTTTACATCGGAATCCGCCTTCTGAAAACCCCGGAGAAGTTCCCAGAGCGCGTCTAATACCTGTTCCGCGAGTTTGGTGGAGACTTCCGCTTGATAGGCGCGGCTGTCTTCGAGGAGTTTCGGCAAACGGCGATCGCTCGGTAGGGTGAACAGTCGATCGCTCCCCAAAAGCATATCCAGCGCCGCTAAAATCGGTCTTCCCGCCACTTCCGTCATCGCTTTGATCGGAAACGTCAAATAGCCCGACGATTCGCCTCTAGGCGCGTAAACGAGGCGAATATCGCTCCCGTTCGTCAGGAGTCCGATCGGGTTTCCCGTCTCTCTCAGCAAGCGCTCGAATTTCGCTTGAGCGGTGGCTTTCCACGCGGTAGAAGTTCGATCGATCCCGTCGAGGGGCTGATCGGTTTTGAGGATTTGAATCAGTAATAACCAGCCCTGTCCGTTCCGTACCGCGTGGGTGGGTGCTAACACTTCCCCGTATTCCGTCAGACTCACCGATAATTCATCGGGAGGATCGAGCAGATCGTCCGCGTCCCAATCCAACAGTTCGCGAAAAAAGTAGGGAAAGTCCGCGATCCAGGTGATTTCTTCTTCTACGATCACCAGATCCCGCAATTTCTGCTGTAACTCGACCACGCGTTCTCGATCGGCGATCACCCCGGCTTTGGAGAGGGCGATCGGCGATACTACCAATCCCACCGGTTGCAGGAGTCCTAACCATTGCTTGTGTCTATAGATTTCGGGATCGATCGACATGGGAGATTACCGAGAGACGCTAATCTCAGTATTCCCTCGGATGGATGACAAATAACTCGATATAAGCTTTTTTTATCTGGAAACCTCGTTTAACGCGTTGTTAATCACCTCGTCACTTACCCCCTGTCGCTTTAAACTGTCGATCAACGAAGCGATCGGGTCGTTTTCTAGACGTTCTAGATCGGCTCTCAATCCCTGTCCGATATAAGCGCGCATCAGGGGTTGATAACCGGAAAATCCCAAGAGGGGAGCGATTCGCTTTAAATCCTCGATCACGTCCTCGGGAACGCGTAACGTCACCGATTGCATGGGGCGATCTCTTCGCAAACGTTTTTGTAAAGTTTCAATTTTCATACATTTCTCGTTCCTGACGGGTAGCGATTCTAGCGGAAATAATCCGGATCATTTCATTTTCTCGTTCCAGATAAACCACGAAGAGAAGATTCGATCGCTTGTCCATGCCGATAATCGCGTCCCTCGCCTCGTCGTTACGGCTGGCATCCACCACGATTAGAAACGGGTCGAAAAAAGTGAACGCCGCTCGTCGAAGGTGACTCCCGAATGTTTTCGCGGGTTTTGTCTCGCTTTTTCCTCGTTCCAGATGAATGTGATGCCGTTGAGAATGAACCGGCTATCCATATCCTATCGATAACGTATGTACATTATCAATACAATCTTAATTCGAGACCGGCCAGAGATAAACGATTCCCACCGGTTCAACCCGACAGGCCCTGACTTGATACATCTGTTCGATCCGTTCCGGCTCGCTTTCGATTTCCCCCGCTAACTTTTCTAGACGGGTTTGCCAGTGACGGCGATCGGCCTCTAACTGGCGTAATTCATCGGTCGAGAATAGGGAGAGTTGTTTAACTTTCGTTTCCTCCTCCTGCCGGACGATCCGTTTCCTCTGCTCGATCAGTAACTGTTTCATCTCTTCCGCTTCTTTTTTGCCCCGTTTGGCGAGGTCGCGGGTAGCCCGATCGAGTAATGTTTCGGCACGACTTTGGAGATGGGGAATCAATTCCTCCACGTCTCGCTTAACGTAATCTCGGAACCGTTCCTTGATCTGATCGCTCACCTGCCGTAAGGACGGACTAGCGAGAGATTCTTCCAATTCCGCGAGAACGTCGCCTTTTTCCCCTTCCCCTAACGGACGGAGTTTCGATCGACCCCGCGCCGAAGGATCGAGCCATTGGGCGGCCACGGCCACGATCTCGTCGTGGAGTCGCGAGGCTCGATCGCCGTACAGCGATAAACGCCCGAGAACGATGACTTTCGGGATCGGGTCTCGGGTTAGACAGACACAGGCTTTATTGAGTTCGTGATAGAGAAATCCCTGGGAGAGAAAGCGACTTAATAACCGTTGGACGAGACGGTGTTCTAGATGTAAATGGACCACTTTACCGTCTAAAGAGTTGGGATCGGCGAAAACGAGCGGGCGGATCGGGGCTTCTTTCCGCCAGTCCCAGAGTTTTTGATTACCCGGACGGGGAGCGCGCAGGGTGTCCAGGGTTGCGGCCCAGGTCGGATCGACTCCGAAGCGTTCGTTTAGGTCGGGCAGTTCCCACGATAGAGAATCGAGATCGACTTCAGAAGCCGACGCGTGCAGGGGTCGCAGGGGTCGCGCGCCGAGAATTTCTAGAGAGGCCGAGAGCGCGTCGCGGAAATGACGGCTATCGAGTTTCAGCCATTGCCGCGATTTTTTTAACATCTCCTCTAGTTCCATTTGGGATTGAACTAATTTCTGAATCTCGGGGCGGATCATTTCTAATTCCTCCCGGATCACCTTTCCCGACTCGATCGGGTCATGATTCTCGATGTTCGCGATCCGATCGGCTAATTGTCGTTCTTCCGTGGCCCGAATACCTCGATCGAGCAATTTCGAGAGGTTTTTCTCGATCACGGGGGAGAGATTGCCCAACTCTCGCTGTATCGTCTCGGTTTTGCGAACTAGCACTTCTAGCACCCGATCCTCGGGACGTTGGGGCAGGATGAAGTAGTAACAGCGTACCGTGTTTTCCCGTTGCAGTTTGCGATCGATCCGCCCGTTGCGCTGTTCCATACGGCTCGGATTCCACGGGATGTCGAAGTGAAAGAGATCGGCGCAGTGATTTTGAAGGTTGACCCCTTCTCTAGCGGCATCGGTGGCGATGAGAATCCGCAGGGGATGTTCTTTCGGATCGCTATTAAAAGCGGCTTTGATCGCCTCGCGCCGTTCGTCCCCGATGCCCCCGTGAAAGGTAGCGATCCGTCGTCCGGCCCGATCGGAACCGGCGAGCGCGGCTTCTAACTGTCGTTCCAGATAGCCTTTCGTGTCGGTATACTCGGTAAAGATCAGTACCCGTCGATCGAGCCATTCCGCTCCAGGTTCGCCGAGATTCGGGCAGAGATTGGCTTTAATCCAATCTAGCAATAATTCGATTCGCCCGTCGGGACGATAGCGGGCGGCATTGGCGATCGCTTCCATTTTCGAGAGTAATTCTAATTCCCGTCGGGTGATCCCGATGTTCGTGGCGCGGGTGGCGACGGTCATCTGGGTATCCTCTTCCCACGCCACCTCGTTTTCGGGCAGTTCCGAGCGTTCGTCGTCGGCATCGGGGGATTCTTGGAGTAGCGAAAGATTCTGTAACTTGAGTTCGGTCTGTTTTTCCGCCTGTTTTTCGATCGCCGCGCGGTGGACTTTCAGGGTGCGGGCGAACGCCTCGATCGAGGAGAGTAACCGTTTCTGTAGGGAGGTTATCACGAGCGTGGCGGTGTTTTGAACCGATTTACTGCTATCCTTTAACCTTTCCTCGCGACAGGCGCGGTATTCTCCCAATAAGCGGGCGAGTTCCAATTCGGGCGCGTCTTCCGGCAATCCCGTGACGGCGAGAGGAATCACCTGACGTTCGGGAAAATCTCGATCGCCGATCGCTCGAAGATCCTGCTTGAGACGGCGTACCATTACCGCGTCGAGGAGTTTCTGACTTTTGACGGGAACCCCGCGACAGAAGCGTTGGGGGTCGAGCATTTCCAGTAAAGCGGCGAAACTGTTGGAATGCCCGTTATGGGGCGTGGCGGAGAGAAATAACTTATGCTCGAAACGGGGGGCGATCTCGCGAACGCTCTTGGTCAGCCGAGAGTCGATCGCGTAGCGGGAACCGCTGGCCGGGGCGGCGTTATGCGCTTCATCGAGAATTAACATCGCTCCCGTGGAGAATTCCCCCAACCAGTCCCGCAGGGGCGCGGCGTAGGTTTCGTCGCGGAGTAACGCGTGGGAGATGATAAAACGACACCCGGTTGTCCACGGATTAACCCCGTAGCCTCTTTCCACGCGGACGCGGGCGACGAAATCCCGATCGATCACTTGAAAGATCAGGCCGAAACGGTTTTCCATTTCCTCCCGCCATTGATTGACCACCGACGGGGGACAGGCGATGACCACGCGATTGACTTTCTGGCGTAACAGCATTTCCCGTAAGATCAGACCCGCCTCGATCGTTTTACCGAGTCCCACGTCATCGGCGATGAACAGTGCGACCCTCGGTTGTTGTAAGGCTTTGCGAAGGGGTTCGAGTTGATAGGCTTTCACTTGAATCCCGGCGCGGTAGGGAGCTTGGAATAGTTTAGGGTCGGTAGCGGTGACACGATTCCAGCACAGGGTATGGAAATAGGCCGAAAAATAGCGGGGGTCGTCGAATCCCCGGCCGCTCACGCTGTCCCACGAGCTTTCGCCCAGCACCTTAGCGTCGATTTCCCTTTCCCAAAAGACTTCTAGGGGCTGTCCCCGCGCGTCATCTTCGAGACAGGATAATCTCACCCTCGTATCCCCGCCGTTTCGGGAGGGGGAAATCACTTCCTCGATCAAGTATTGACGGGAACGTACCCGAATAATCTGTCCGCTGGCAAGGTTCATACTGGACGCTCGCTATGTATCTCGCTACCGTCCCTAGTTTTCCCATTTTTCTCGATCGGCTATCAGGCTTAGGCGTGCATCTCGTCGGATATCGCCCCGATGTTTTTCTGTGAGGTCATTGGGGGAATGGTCGATGTGATCCGAAGGGTGATCGTTTGATAAGCTTCAAGTTAGTGGATGATACGAAGTAGAAGGTGAAGACGTTATATCGGTAAACTAAAATCCAGATTCCCGATCGTGGATTATATTTTACTGATCTAAAATAAGATTCCTAACTGTTAGTTCTTATTAGGCATTCGGTCTAGTTTAAGAAAAAAGTTGAAAAAAGTTTCATGTTAGACTATAATCTGAGTTGGAGACTGTCATAGGAGATCAAAGCTGTGTCTCGATTTATTAAGCGTTTAGAAGCGATCGGAATACATGGAAGATTTGACATCAATCTTGATTTTCAAGATGGAATTAATATTATTCATGGAAGTAATGGCACAGGAAAAACCACTTTATTACATATTCTTGCCAATGCAGTTAATGAAGATTTTAGACGTTTTGGTCATTTAAAATTTCAAAAATTAACTATCACCTTAGATGATGATACAAAAATATTAGTAGAACAGCAGGATTCTCCCAACGAGCCTCTAGAAACAGTAACAAAAATTTTTATTAATCAAAGAGAAGTAGAATCTTATTCATTAAGAAAATTGCTACAGCAAGAAAAGCAAGAAGAAAATAGCGAAATTTCACTCAACGCACGTTCTCATTTATTTAAAATTAAAAAAAAGCCAGATATTGATTTAAAAGTAACTTATTTTCCTGCTTTTAGAACAATGATTGAGGCATGGGCTACATTAGATGAAAGTGAAATTAGACATTTTGCTCGAAGATCACCTAATTTTAGAAAAATTCTAAGAAGTTCCGCAAGATCAACGGAATTAGCCCGTATTCTATTTGGAAAATTCGTCCCTGAACTTGAGTATCCTTCACCGATAGAAATAGAAGAACATATCAATTCGGAATTAACAGAAGCTCAACTAAAAATTGCAAGTTTTGATAGAAATTTGCTATCACAAGCTTTTATTCAATTTCTCAATTTGCTAAAGCCATCATCGGATATAGACGATAACACAAAAGAGCCAGAAGAAATCATTACAGAAATCACAGAACTTTCAGAAAATCTACAAAATTCACCTTTTCAATTTAACCATGATAAATCAGATGATGTCTATGGAAAATTAATAGAAGAGTTGACATCCTTTCAATCAGATCCAAAATACAAAACTCTAGCTAGTAGAGTTTTATCATCAGTTTATAAAAATTCTCTTCAACAACGGTTAGATGAACAAACAAAGGCTTATTCTAAAATTGAAACCTATCTCGAATCAGTCAATCAATTTTTAGAAAGAAAGCAATTAAAAATAGGTTCTACAAGCTCACCTCGAAGCAGAAGCAGATTAGGTGTTAAAATAGGTAATGAAGAAACTATTCATAGTCTGCAAATTCTATCATCTGGAGAAAGACAAGTAGTAGGTTTAATTTATGCCGCCAGTCACATGACAGGTGGGAGGGTTGTTTTAATTGATGAACCTGAAATTTCACTTCATATCGATTGGCAACGTAAATTATTACCAGAAATGGTTAAACAACTTGGTGAAAAACAACTAATTATTTGTACTCATTCTTCTGTCATTGCATCTAAATATCGAGGTAGAATGATCAAGCTTGAACTACAACCGACAGCAAACGCTAATATAAACAGTGATACCATTGAAAATGAAGATCAAATCTATATACTAGATGATGATCTGGAAAGCATTCCCCTTTAAAAACTTAGATAAGTATCGACTTTATGAACGGATTACAGCTAACTCCTGAAGAATACGTTACTGAAATAATTATGTCAGAGGATAGATTTTTATTATTAGAAGGATCTGATGACCAAGATTTTTTTACTCTCATTTGTAATTATTTAAAAAAAAATGGGGCTCAAATTTCAGCAGAAAAATTAGATTCATTAAAAAGTATTGTTATTGACACTGCGGAGCGAATACAAGGAGAAATAGGAAATAGAGATAAGATAGAAAAAATATGCGAGTTAGTTTCTCAAGAATCATCAAACGTTAACCGTAGAGTTGTAGGCTTTGTTGATCGAGAATTTAGAGGATTTGAATATGATAATTATCTAAAAGATCATATTAAAACTCATAAAATCAATAATAGATTAATTTGGAGTAGAGGTCATTCGATTGAAAACTATTTTTTTGAAATATCAACATTGAAAGAGGCATTCAACGATTATTTAGTTAGTAGTTTCTATCAAGAAGCATTTGAAATTTTTGAATCTAAATTTAATCATACTCTCAGAATAGCTTGTGCTTTAAGTTTAGCAGGTTTGTCAGCAAATTTACTTAAGCTTATTGATCGGTCACTAGATTGGCAATGTATAGATATCACCTCTACATCTATTGAAATTAACTTAGAGAAATGGAGTGATATACTGATGAGTAGAAAGTTTAACCTTGATCAACTTCGGATTCGCAACCTATTTAATCAATTTGAAACCTATTTGAATAGGACTGATCAATGTGATATTGAAACCTTAAGATGGTTATCTCATGGACATATAGGATTTAATTTTATGTTTGTTGTTTATACTAAATGTCTTTTTATAGCGACTTCATCAGATCAACGGAAAAATCCTAGTGACGAAGCTAAGAAAGTCAATAAAAATAAAGATACACGCTTTCCTACAGTAGCCAATGCTTGGATTAGAAGTAAATCTGTAGAGTTTCAAGGTAATGACACTCATGATTTTCCGCTCAGGTGTTTTTGGATATTAGTCAATGAACGCTATTAAAAGTGAAGAATAAACCAAGGCTAAAACCCCTACAGCCTTGCTCAGTAAATCGAGGTGCGCTTGTAGGAAAACAACCCTTTATCCGCAAGGAACTATATGTACTTCATCATTGAGAGAAAGGCTGTAACGCTGTTTTATCACTCTAGGGTCTGGGGAGATAGAAACCTAGTGGAAAGATCCAGTCTAACAGGGAAGTGATTAACCTTATGAGCGTAAACAATAGACGACAGAGCAAGCGAAGGATACGTGGTGAAGATGGAGTATAGTTGACGTATCGGTAATTCTTCGATTCACAGGATCTCCACTCCAACAAATTGATCTGGTCAGGATTACAATCTCTTTATAGGGGGGGGGTGAAAACAGTATCAAAATATACATTCTTTCGTTCTTCCGTTTCCCTTACCAACCATCGCTCGAATATTTTTAGACGGCCGTCACGATTAACATCGCATCCTCGATAAACACGCCGGGGTTTGCCGTCGATCGTCTCCCAGCGATCGAACATCAGTTCCAGCCCGAACAGTTGTTGGAGTACCCGCTGGTAGAACCCGATCGGCGTGTCGAGGGGTGATAGAGTCACCCCAATGGTCGTTTTCAGCCCGCCCGCGGTCACGGAATTATTCAGTCGATCGAACTCCTCCTGTAGCCCGTAACTGGTGAACTCCGCCGTGGGGTCGAGAAAGCGTTCGATGCCGAGGAATTTCAAGACCGCGATCGTCGCGCCGATTTGAGAGCGGTTGACATCGTTCGGGAAGACCGTCCCGTCGCCGCTCTCTTGAAGTTTGGCGAGGGCTTTCCGCTCCCGCTCCGCGAGGAAAGCGTTACCGAGCGTTAGGTAATAATGGAGCCTCAGCTTCGGATACCAGCCGTCATCGTCTTTCTTGACCGTCTCCGGGGTAATTTCCTCCGTATCGTAACGGCGGACTAGATCGCCCTTGCGCTCGGCCAGTAATTCCGCCTCGGTTTTGCCCCGTTGCTCTTTCAGGCGCTCGTAGGTGAAGGGATCGGGATTGGGGGTGTCGGCCACGTTCTGGAGGTATTCCGAGTACAGTTCCTCCTTCGAGGAGCGGATCTCCTTTTGGGTCTCGTCGTCCGTGCCGTCACCCTCGACAATCCGGTAGCCCGCATCGCGTAGCTTCTTCTCCAGACACTCGGTAAAGTTCGCCGCTTGATAGTTAAAAAGACAGGCGCGTTTCGCCCAAGTCCAGAGAGAGGGGGTCTGGCGATCGTCGTCCTCCTCCAAGAAGTGAATCCCGTCGAACTCGTCGATACCGGCTTTCTGTAGTTGTTGGATATGAGCGGTACAGAGGCTTCGGGTTCCTTTTAACAGGGATTTGACCTCCAAAGAACCGTTGGCGGCGCGCCGGTGGCTCCAGCCCTTGCACCAGAGATGACGGGGGACGTGGGAGCGGTCGCGCTCTAGGGACTGGTTAACCGCCTCGACCGTTTGGACACAGTGGGAGATCGCGAAAATCTCGTCGAAATGCCCGTTGGTAATGCTGACCCCCGTTTCTAGGGTGGGGGAACAGAGTACGAGGTCGTAATCGCGGGTCAACTCGTTCAGGCGGGCCATGCACCCGTAGGCGGGATGATTCTTATCGGCCAAGCTCTCGGAGTCAACGCGGAGAATTTTCAGGGTCGGGAATTTCTTGCGGAAGTGATGCTCTAGGTTGCGAGTGCCGTTATTGGATCTCGCTTTCTGTCCGTCGGTAAACAGGAGCAATTTTTTCCCTTTTTCGAGAAAGACCGCCGCCCGCTTCAGCAGTCCGGAGGGATTGTTGCCGCGATACCAGAAAAGAACTCGCTTCCCCGCGGTGACGGGGTTATAGGTGTTCTCGACGATCCAGGACTCCACCAGCCAGCCGATCAGGGACCGGATGTAATTGACGGAGATTTGACTGAGGTCGGCATCGGCGAGATAGATCCGCCCGCCACCCGCCGCCACTTTCTGTAAGAGAGCCTTGAGGGTTTTGAGGATGCGGACTCGATGCTTCTGACAGGTCTCGCCGTCGAGGGTATGCCAGAGAACCTGTTCTACCTCGTCGATAATCACGGTCGCGCCGTCCCACGTATCGCTCTCGCCGTGGAAGGGCGGGTTCGCTCGGTCGTGCAGGGAATCGATACAGAGGGTATAGCCCAACTGGCTTCCCTCGGCGGCTTTTTTGAGTTCGGTACGGTAGCGGAGGCCGAAGCGATCGGCGAGACCGATGGCTAGTTGCTCGCGGTGGACGATGACGATCACCCTCTCGCCTCGGTCGAGTAGGGGTTGTATCTGACGGGCGAGACATTCGGTTTTGCCCGTCCCCTGATAGCCTTTGAGGCCGACGATCGTGGCTTTTTCCGGGGGCTGGAGTTCGTCGGGAAAGTAACGTTCGTGGATGGTCAGATCGGCGTGGAGGGCGAGGGATTGAAAAAGGAGATATTTAGCGAGGGGCTGACGGTTCTCGTGGACGGCCTCGTAATACTCGCTCCCTCTCGCGACGATCAGATCATCGACCCCTTTCTCCTCGCCCTCCCAGGTGATGACATGAACTTTGCACCCCTTGTTCTGGAGGAGCTTGCCCGTCTTAGCGATCGCTTTCCGGACGCTCTCGCGTGTTTTCGGTTTCGGGTCACGATCGAAACAGATGTTAATCTCCCGTCCCTCGGTGGCGAAGGGAAGGAGTTGGGGGATGAGACGGGGTAGCGCGACGGAATTGCCCAGTCCGTCTTTAGGCTGTCGGAAACCGTTATAGATGCCGGGGAGGCCGATCGTGGCGTGACCGTTACTCAAGAGACAGGCGGCTTTTTTCACTCCCTCGGTGAAAGTAATAGGAACGCCTGGATTATCGATAATCCACTCCCAAAATTGGAAGTGAGGGTTCTCCTTGCCGAAAACGAAGCTCGGCCCCTGGCAGAGCTTCGTTTTCGGGGAGGGGAAGACGACAGGAGGGATAAATCCCCGTCCCCTCGGCGATCTTCTGCCAGAGGGTATCGGGAACTTTGAGAAGAAACGCCTCCGTGTTTTTTTTCGGAGGGTGTTCGTATTTGATCGTCTTGGTGCAGGGCGTAGAATCGCCGAAGCCGCGATTTTCCTCCGTGATCACGCGGGGACGGTTCGGCTTGAAGCATCCCCAGAGGCTTTCAGTTCCAGTCAGGGGGTCGATCGTGCCGCAATACCAGCCACCGTCTTCTAAATGTCTGTATCGCTTGAGAAAGCCATCGGTGAGGCGGCCGTCGTTTCGTCTGGGTATAGTTTTACTGTTGCCCTCCCGCCCGGGATCATCATATAGCAGGTACTCAAAGGGAGTATGACCCTTTAGAGAGATGAGGTTGAGCGCGATCAGTTGTGGATCGATGCCGCTATTTAACCATTCTTGGTAGTGACAGGAAGAGATAGTCGCTTTTAGAGAAGCTAACTCAAGATTATTGGCCTCTTCCAAGTTCTTGTGAAAAATATTGTTACTCATGGGGTTCACCTCGATGGCAAACCTCTCTAGAGCCAAAAATTATCCGACCGTTAAGCCGAAGTCTATGCTAGGCTGTAAGTGTATATTTTGTGATTGCAGGCATTGGGTTTTCCTGCGAGTCAGAGAAGCTACCAACTTCTCGCGTGGATGATCGACTTACAGCTTAAAGGTCAGATAATCCTAAAAAGCTCTCAGAGAGATCCAGCCGCTTTTTTTTGTGTTGTTTTTTTGGTCGCCTGGTTCGAGGCTGTTTTGTGAGAGACAGCCCGATTATTGTTGCCTCTACTACGGTTACTCGGTAAAGTAGCCAAGAAGTTTTCTATCGCTCGTTGATGACTGAGCGGATCGTGATGGTTGACGAGCCAATCGCGGATCAGTTGGACATTAAACAGATTCATGCGTTTTGAATACCGAGTAAAGTGAATACCTTCTATCCATTGCCCCGTTCTCATGAGTTCTTTGATTTTCGATTGGGATATGCTGATTGTGTTGGTTAGCTCCTTGCGTTTGATAAAAGTATAGTTCGGTTCGGTCATGATCGGATTAGCTCAAATTGGGTTGGTTTCTTCAGAATACATCCGGAAAATGTTCTTTTTAAAAAGAACATTTTAAGCCTGAAACCCTTAGCCAGAGAGGATTTGGTAAATATACTCATATTTCTTTTCTATAACCATATAGCTATTTAGTTCTGGAATGAAGACAATAACCATTTTTTCTGGTGAGTTCGTAAATTCATCGATAAAGCCATTGAAATAGGATTCGAGACCCCGATTGCGGTTTAAAGGGCCAATTTCGTATTTACCAGATCCCCTGCCCGGCATCTGATAAAGTTCCTTTCCGCTTTCACTATCGATAGTCGCTAATTGGTAACTGGGGTCTTCGCGAAAATCTTTTGACCATTGCCGGCGTATTTTTTTAAATGGTTTTACTATCTTCTTGTCAAGAGACTTTCCTAGATCTGTTGGCTCTTGTTCTTTTTTTAAAAGCAATAAAAAAAACTTGCTTGTGTGTGGATATATCGAAGCGTCAAATGGACTTTCATAATCACTTACAGCCTTTTTCATTTAGATGAGGTACAATAACAACAGTGAGCGAACCAATTA
>NZ_JBAFSM010000068.1:0-23589 GCF_036688125.1 Pannus brasiliensis CCIBt3594
TAGCGAGTTTTGTCGGAGGGAAAACTCTCGACAAACTTCGGTGTCTTTTGAGTTTTATGAAATCGGAAAAAAGTTTCGTGCATTGGTTTGACAAACTAGCTTTTTCAAACTAAATTCGGGATAGATAGACTTACTATATTCTCTGACATTAAGTTTTGTTAAGCGATTCAACACTTCTGATAATTTCCAAATAAACTTATTCCGAAAAAAGCCAGAACATAAGCGTAGAAACGCAATTTCAATTTCATATTTGTAGAACCGGATGGTCAGAGGTTTAGAAAGCCGTTCTCATGATGAAAATCTGAGTGAGGTGGGATCGCAGTCATTTACGTTAAGGTTGTTGTTCCAAAAAATGTGACACAACAATGCAGTATGACTATAGATTATACGGATTTTATCCATATAACAACCCTATAGAGGTTTTTTTAAGGATTTTTTCCGTATGAACCCCTCGATCGATAGATTCTCCGGATTTCTCTAGATCGCCCCCACCCGCACGATCGCACTCGACAACGGCGACGTTTCCCCGACTCCCCCTACCCGACGCGCGATCTGCTATAATGGAGAGTCGGTCTAATAGTATATATAGAAAGTTGCTCTCGAAAGAGAATAAAGTAAAAAATCGAGAGATTCAGAGAATTCTCCCGTAAATAGACGCTTAGACCACGATCGCGATGTTTATTGGCTCACCCTTACTGGTATGACTGACACTATTCGTTTTTTAATGTGCGCTCCCGATCACTACGATGTTGATTACGTGATCAATCCGTGGATGGAGGGCAACATTCACAAGTCCTCGCGCGATAAAGCCGTGGAGCAATGGCAGAACCTTTATCATATCCTCAAGGATCGCGCGATCGTCGATCTGGTAAAACCCGAAAAAGGCTGGCCGGATATGGTTTTCACCGCCAACGCCGGTCTGGTTCTCGAAAAAACCGTCGTTCTCAGCCGTTTTCTCCACAAGGAACGTCAGGGGGAAGAACCCTATTTTAAAGCGTGGTTCGAGGAAAACGGCTTCACCGTTCACGAACTGCCGAAAGATCTCCCCTTCGAGGGCGCGGGAGACGCGTTACTCGATCGAGAGGGGCGCTGGTTATGGGCTGGCTACGGCTTTAGAACCGAGTTAGATTCCCATCCCTCGATCGCCAAATGGCTCGATATCGAGGTCTTATCCCTCCGTTTAATCGACGAGCGATTCTACCATCTCGACACCTGTTTCTGTCCCCTCAGTGGCGGTTATCTCCTCTACTATCCCGCCGCTTTCGACGCGTATTCCAACCGACTGATCGAACTGCGTATCCCCGAAGAAAAACGCATCGTCGTCGAGGAAGCGGACGCGGTAACTTTCGCCTGTAACGCGGTCAATATCGGGCAAACGATCGTCATGAATAAAATCAGCGACGATCTCCAAAACCGCTTGAACGAGAAAGGATTCGAGGTCGTACAAACGTCGCTAACCGAATTCCTGAAAGCCGGGGGCGCGGCCAAATGTCTCACCCTCCGCACCACCGAACCGTTAATCCCCGATCATCACGCCAACGTCACGATCGAGAGCCGTATCCTCCAACTGGAAGGCCATCTTCTCGACGCGGGCATCATGAATAAAGCCCTCGACGTGGTGGTGGGAAATGGCGGTAGTTTTAAAGTCTTGAACTTCAATCTAGGACTCGAACGACAAAGCACCTCCTCCGCCGAAGTTCGCGTATCCGCGCCCTCCCACGATGTGATGGAAGAGATCATGATCCAACTGATCGATCTCGGCGCGGCGGCGCGTCCGCAGGAAATCTGCGACGTGAATACGGCGGTGGTGGAACTCGATGGGGTCGCTCCCGATGATTTCTACGTCAGCACCATCTATCCCACGGAAGTGCGGGTAAATTGCGAGTGGGTGAAGGTCGAGAATCAACGCATGGATGCGGCGATCGTCGTGACCGATTCCCCGTCCGGCAAAACCGCGCGCTGTACCCTCCTGCGGGATCTCAAAGCCGGAGATAAAGTAATGGTCGGTGTGGAAGGGATTCGCACCGTCCGACAAGCGGAATCGCGCGAACAGCGCAACAGCACCCAGGAATTCACCTTCATGGGCGCGGGGGTTTCCAGCGAGCGCCGGGTAGAATTGACGGTAGAACAGATCGCGTGGGAATTGCGCCAGATCCGCGATCAGGGCGGAAAAGTGGTCGTTACCGCGGGCCCGGTGGTGATTCACACCGGCGGCGCGCAACACCTTTCCCGACTCATCCGCGACGGCTACGTTCACGCGCTTCTCGGCGGTAACGCGATCGCCGTCCACGACATCGAACAGGCGATCATGGGAACCTCCCTCGGCGTGGATATGCAGAAAGGGATTCCCGTCCGCGGCGGCCACCGTCACCACCTCAAGATCATCAACCTGATCCGTCGTTACGGCAGTATCGCCAAGGCGGTCGAAAACGGGGTCTTGACAAAAGGCGTAATGTATGAATGCGTGAAAAATAACGTACCGTTCTGCTTGGCGGGTTCGATCCGCGACGACGGGCCCCTGCCGGATACGGAGATGGATCTGGTGAAGGCGCAGGAAGAATACTCGCGCTTGATTCGCGGGGCGGATATGATCCTGATGCTATCCAGTATGCTCCACTCGATCGGGGTGGGGAATATGACCCCCGCGGGCGTGAAAATGGTCTGCGTGGACATTAACCCGGCGGTGGTGACGAAACTGAGCGATCGGGGATCGGTCGAGTCGATCGGTATCGTGACGGACGTGGGCTTGTTCCTGAGCCTGCTAACCCAACAGCTAGATAAGCTAACCAAGCCGCTAACGCACGCGGTCTAGAGCGATCGGGGTGGGGGCGACCTCACCCTTAATTGTTCCAGGGGGTAAAAACACGAAACCAAGCGATTAATGACGGTTTCAGTCCACGTTATGCCATTCGACGATTTTATTACCGATTTTCAAGATAATGGCGTGACCTAGCCCTAATTCTCGGGTGATGTCGATGAGACGGGTGAAGTAATCGCGGGCGATCGATAATCCTTCCGGTCGATCGATAAAGTCGAGACACAGTACCGTCGAAAGTTCCCAAGTTTGCCGGTAGATCGGGCAATTTTCGGGTAAAAAGGGAGCTAGAGAGCGGAATCGATAAATAGCGGCTTTCTCGAAATTCGTGCTAGTGCAGTCAAAGGACGAATGCTGATAGCTCATAAAGGTTTTAGCAAAACGCGCGCGAGAGGTTTCCTTCCAGCGTAGCGCGTGGCTTTCGGGGATCACGTTCCCTTTAGAATTTCGTTATTTTGGTTTTTTAGATAGGTTCGGTTAATCGGGAAGCGATCGAATCGATCGGGGAAACAATATACCCGCGATCGCGGGCGGGATGGTACCCGAAAACCGGATGGGGATCTCAGCTCTAAGCCCTCGGCGGAGAATGATGCTCGTCAAAAAGGGATAGCCTACTTTATGGCTATCGCCCGCGAATCGACCCGATCGAGGGGAGCGCGGTTACGATTCGGGCTTTCCGTCGTTTTCTCCAGGACGATCGGAGAAAAAAGATCGTGATAGGAATTTTAACCGATAAAATATTGTTTCTAGGGATATATAGAGGAATATTCACGAAATTATTCCCGAGCGCGAACGTAATCCACCACGATCGAGGTTAACCGATCGAGCGCGGACCCGATGACGGAGCGATCGAACTCGCTCCAGATTCTCGGTCGATCGAACACGCAAGGCTGTAAAATTCCCCGTAATCGCCCGTCCCGGCACAAATGCCCGTGAATTAACGCTCGATGGCCGAGATTTTCCCGCTCGAAGCGCCGATTTAAAACGTTCGGGGGCGCGGTCTCGATATCTTCGACGAAAATCGAGGGTTTACAGGCTAGAGCGGCGGCGAACATCGGATCTTCTCGTTCCCACTCCCGCTCTTTCTCCCATCCTCCCGTACTCGTGTCGGGAAATTCGTCACTTCTTCGCCAGCAGAAAATCTCGTGATATCGCCGGACGGGATCGCGAACGAGGAGAAAACAGCGATCGACCTGTAAAATCTCCCCCAGAACCGGCAAAAAAGCGTCAAATACCTCGCGGGGGGTCGCGCGAGCGAGAGCGGTCTCGAAAGCGGGAGGGAACGGATGGGGAGGCATATAGCGAGAAAAGGGATAGTAGACCTCGGAGCGCGATTCGTTTTTCAAAGTCTAAAAACTTTAAAAACCGTGATTATACAAAATAAATAGATATTTTTTGAAATTATTGACTATAAAATTCTTGATTCTTTCTCCTGACTCCTGACTCCTGGCTCCTGAATCCCTAACCACGCGACAATTGTTGAATTCCGCGAGAGGTCTAGTATGATCGTCAGGGAATCCTGTTTTTTTCGCCTCTCCCCGAGTACCCGTTATGACTCATCCCACCGATATAAAAACGCTGGCGCGCTGGATGGCGGCGGATTTTAGCAATCAAGCGCAAGCCTACGAGAATCCCCCCTTTTTCGCCCATATTCGCGTCTGTATGCGTCCCCTTCCCGATGAACTGCTCGACGCGACCGGTTTATTCTTGGAACAGGCTTACGATTTCGCCATCAATCAGCCCTACCGTCTGCGAGTGTTACGATTGTCGGTCGCGGGCGATCGCATCGAACTCCAGAACTTTAAAGTACAGGACGCGGAGAGATTTTACGGCGCGTCGAGAGATCGGGCGAGATTGCAAGAATTGACCGCGGATCTGCTGGAACCGATGCCGGGTTGCGATATGGACGTGGAATGGACGGGACACAGTTTTAAAGGGACGGTGAAACCGGGGAAACAGTGTATCGTCGTTCGCAAGGATAAAGTTACCTATCTCGACAATAGTTTCGAGGTCAGCGAGAGGGGACTGATCAGTGTCGATCGGGGGTTAGATCCGGAAACCGATGAACTGGTTTGGGGTTCGATCGCCGGGCCGTTCGAGTTCAGCCGTCGCGAGAGTTTCGCCGCCGAGGTGCTGTAAATGTGGTCTCTAGAGGCGGAATTAGCCCGATATACCGCCGCCATTCAACTTTTCCCCGAAAATCCTCGAAATTACGTCTCGCGAGGGATGACGCTCTTTAAACTGGCGCGGGTGACGGAATCGATCGGGGATTTCGATCGGGCCGAACAACTCGATCGCCGCTTGACTCCCTATCTCTGGCAGAGGGGACTCTCGTATTATTACGTCGATCGCTTCGAGGAGGGAGCGCGTCAATTCGAGGTAGATCTGACGGTAAACTCCCGCGATGTGGAGGAAACGGTCTGGCGCTTTCTCTGCATCGCCCGCTCTCGCGGGATCGAGGCCGCGCGGGGTACGTTATTAGAGGTGCGCGACGATCCGCGGGCCGTTTTGCGATCGATCTATTCCCTGTACGCGGGGGAATGTTCGATCGATGAGGTTTTGGACGCGGGACGGCGCGAGGGTAAGCGGGGCAACTTTTACAGCCATCTTTACATCGGTCTGTATCACGAGGCGATCGGGGACGAGACTAGCGCGCGCGCTTATCTCCGTCAAGCGACTTTCGATTATGAGATTTCCGATTATATGTGGTTTCTGGCGAGAGTTCATTTACAATTAAGGAATTGGCTAGAATAATCATTTTTAGCCGTAAGTCTCGGTGGATTAGCGAAGCGTAATCCACCCTACAATCTGCCTCCTGTTCTATGAAAATCGCTACCTGGAATGTCAATTCGATTCGCACCCGGAAACAGCACGTTATCGACTGGTTAAGTGCTAATCCTGTCGATGTTTTGTGTCTGCAAGAAACGAAGGTGATCGATAAGGATTTTCCGCGAGAACCTTTTGAATCGTTGGGTTATCAGGTATATATATCCGGGCAGAAAGCCTATAACGGGGTGGCGATTTTTAGTAAACAGCCGATGACCGATGTGAGCGCTGGTTTTACCCCGGTTCTCGGTCAGGAACTCGCGGAGGAATTCGACGAACAGAAGCGGGTGATTGCGGGAGTTATCGAGAATGTTCGGATTATTAATCTCTACGTTCCGAACGGTGCTTCTTTAGATAGTGATAAATATATTTATAAACTGCGTTGGCTGAAAAAGTTACGGGAATATCTGGCGAAAATTATTCTCTCTTCCTCGCACGAGTTATGTATTTGTGGGGATTTTAATATCGCGCTAGAAGATCGGGATATTCACGATCCGATGGGAAAAGAGAATCATATTATGTCCTCTCCCGATGAGAGACAAGCGTTAGAAAGCGTGTTAGAATTAGGGCTGAAAGATGCTTTTCGGAAATTTACCGAAGAGGGTGGGCATTATAGTTGGTGGGATTATCGAGCGGGCGGTTTCGCGAGAAATCGGGGTTGGCGGATCGATCATCTATATCTGACTCCCGGATTGTTCGATCGAGCGATAAATTGTACCATCGATAAAGAGCCTAGAAAACAAGAACAACCGAGCGATCATACCCCCGTGATCGTGGAATTATAATCCCGTTTATTCCGATTCTAGCTATGAGCGAGAAGCCCGATTATTCTAGACCGATCGCTGTCGATTTATTCGCGGGGGCGGGGGGTATGACGTTGGGTTTCGAGCAAGCGGGATTCGATGTTTTAGCGGCGGTAGAAGTCGATCCGATTCACTGTCTCACCCATAAGTTTAATTTCCCGAATTGGAAAGTATTTTGTAGGAGTGTTACCGAGATCACGGGGCGAGAAATTCGCGATCGATCGGAAATCGGGGAGCGTCCGATCGATGTAGTTTTCGGCGGCCCGCCCTGTCAGGGATTTTCCCTCATCGGTAAACGGGCTTTAGACGATCCGCGTAATGGTTTAATCGATCATTTTCTGCGTTTGGTACTGCAACTCCAGCCGAAATACTTCGTCATGGAAAATGTACCGGGGATGGCGATCGGTAAACATAAACAGCTATTAGAGGAAATTATTGACAAGTTTCATAACCATCATTATCGCGTTCACGATAAATATCGAGTTTTAAACGCTTGGAATTACGGGGTTCCGCAAAATCGCGGGCGTTTATTCCTACTCGGTTGCCGCGAGGATTATTCCCTTCCCGATTATCCGGAAGCGATCACCGATCCGAAAGGGAAAAATAATTTGATCAAAACGCCGACGGTTGGCGATGCCCTGCAAGATTTACCCGACGTGGAGAAATATCCGGACTTAAAAAAAGTCGATTGGACGACCGCGGAATACGGGGAATCGAGCGATTACGCGCGGGTGTTGAGAGGATTACTTTCTGTCGAGGATGATTATTCCTACCCGCGAGAATTCGATCGAAATCTATTAACCTCTAGCTGGCTAACCGAACACACCGACACCTCGATCGAACGTTTCAAGAAAACCGAACCTGGCAAAATCGAGAAAATCAGCCATTTTTATAAACTCGATCCCGATGGTTATTGTAATACTTTGAGAGCGGGAACCCCCGGCGATCGAGGCGCGTACACGGCCCCCCGTCCCATCCATTACCATTCCCCGCGCTGTATCACCGTCCGCGAGGCCGCCCGTTTACACTCTTATCCGGACTGGTTTCGCTTCCACGTCACGAAATGGCACGGTTTCCGACAGGTGGGTAACTCCGTCCCTCCCTTACTCGCGAAAGCGATCGCGCGGGAGATTTTAAAAGCTTCGGGCCGGAATCCGATGAAACCCTCGGGATCGATCGAACTCGGCGATCCTTCCGATCTCCGTCTCAAACTTCACCAAGCGCGAGCGCGGATCGAGGAGTTGGAGAGTTAGGGAGATGAGGGAGTAAAGATGAAGCTTATTGGTGGATTACGCTTCGCTAATCCACCCTACGGTCTGGTTTAAACTTTCCCTTTTTTTGCCGCGCGGCCGATCGGGTCCATGTACTGTTCTAACCATTTGAAACCGAACGAGGAAAGCGTCGTTAAAATCAGATAGATTAACGCGACGGCGATATAGATCTCGAAGGCTTTATAGGTGGTCGCCACGATTAATTGACCCTGACGGAATAACTCCTCGAAACCGATGACCGCGGCGAGGGAGGTATCTTTAATCAGGGTGATAAATTCGTTGCCCAACGGGGGTAACATCCGGCGGAAAGCTTGAGGGAAAATCACATCTTTCATCGTTTGTAGCGGGGACATTCCCAAACTCTCGCAGGCTTCCCACTGTCCTTTATCCACCGATTGAATACCGCCGCGCATGATTTCCGCGAGATAGGCCGCCACGTTTAAACTCAATGCGAGGATCGCGGCGGGCAATCGATCGATGGTGAAACTCAAGCCGATTTCCTTGATCAGGTTGGGCAAACCGAAATAGATAATGAACAATTGCACCAGCATCGGAGTACCGCGGAAGAAATCCACGTAGATCCGGCAGAGCAATCTTAGCCAGTTATAGGGAGAGATCAGAGCGATCGCCACGAGCGTACCACCGATCAAGCCGAAGAAAAAAGAAAGCGAGGTTAATATTAGCGTTACCGGCACCCCGAGAACGATCAGGTTATAAAACACCTGTCTCCAACTGAAAGCGTTTTCCGTGCCACTTTCTAGGGATGGGGCGACTAACGGTAATTCGGGAGGTTTCGCGGCGAACCATTTTCGATAGATAACATCGTACTGTCCGCTCTCGATTAATTTGGCCAGCCCGTCGTTAATCAGTTGGACGTAGGGAGAGTTTTTCGCCAGGGCGATGCCGTAGTATTCTTCGGTCAGGAGTTGACCGACAATTTTGACCCCTTTTAAGCCCGCGTCCTTAATCGCGTAGAGGGTAACGGGGCCGTCATTCACTACCGCGTCCACGTTGCCGTTCACTAACTCTTGCAGGGCGAGCACCGCGTTATCGAAGGTGGTAATTTTCGCGCCGGGGACTTTTTTGGCTTCCGCCGCGCCGGTAGTACCGATCTGGACGGCGATTCTTTTGTCTTTTAAATCCTCGAAACTTTTAATCGTGTCGTTGTTTTCCTGAACGGCGATCGCTAGACCCGCTTTAAAATAGGGTCGGGAAAAATCGATCGCCCGCGCCCGCTCCGGGGTGATCGTCATGCCGCTAATGGCCGCCTGCACCGATCCCGATTGCAGGGCGGGAATGATACCGTCAAAGGGTAAATTGACCAATTCAATCGTTAAGCCGGCCTTTTCCCCGATCGCCTTGATCAGATCCACGTCGAACCCCTCGATCTGTCCGGTTTTGTTATTCTGGAACTCGAACGGGGGGAACGTGGCTTCCGTGGCGACTTTAAAGGGATTCGGAGGAGATTGGGAAAACGCGGGAATGACGCTAAACCCGATCGCTAACATCCATCCCAGCAGGCCGAGGAGTAAAGTTCTCCCCCGTCGCGAGCGCCAAATCTTAATCATTTCTTTGTTTTTACTCCTGGAAAAAAGGTCTCGTTTAAGTTAGGTATTCTAGCTCGATCGCCCGATTTTTCCACCGTTAGAGGGAGGCGATCGACCGGTTCGATCGTATCTGAGTATTAATCCTAGATTTGTCTTAAAATGTAACTTTGAATACAAAAAAGCTTAAAAGAATCCAGATAATTGAGTACAGACCCGACCGAACTGTAAGGAAAAAGAAAATGCCCGATTCCACGCCCGTTATCGTCAGTGAAGGTTTACGTAAAAGCTACGGCTCCCTAGAAGTGCTAAAAGGAGTCACGGGAACCCTGTACAAAGGCGACGTGGTATCGGTGATCGGCCCTTCCGGTTGCGGGAAAAGCACCTTTCTCCGCTGTCTCAACCGCCTCGAAGAGATCACCGGGGGACGGTTGGAGGTGATGGGAATCGATATTTCCTCGCCGAAGTTAAATCAAACGGTACTGCGCAAATTACGCGGTCGGGTGAGCATGGTTTTCCAACATTTTAACCTGTTTCCCCATCTCACCGTCTTGCAGAATTTAATGTTAGCCCCCTGCGAGGTGTTACACCACCCGAAGGAAGAAGCGAGAGAAACCGCCCTACATTATCTAGAAAAAGTCGGTCTGTCTACGAAGGCCGAGGTCTATCCCGAACAGTTATCCGGGGGACAGAAACAACGGGTAGCGATCGCCCGCAGTCTCTGCATGAAACCGGAAGTGATCCTTTTCGATGAACCCACCTCCGCGCTCGATCCGGAATTGGTGGGGGAAGTGTTGAACGTGATGCGTCAGTTAGCCGAGGAGGGAATGACAATGGTGGTCGTCACCCACGAGATGCAATTCGCCCGAGAGGTTTCTAATAAAGTTCTCTTTTTCAATCAAGGGGTTATCGAGGAACAGGGCGATCCGACCGAGGTGTTTAGTAATCCCAATAGCGATCGACTCAAAGCCTTTTTAAGCCGGATTAACGCGAATTAAGCGAGTAGAGCCGACGAGTAGAGGACAGCACGACTATTGTAGTACGCTTTTTCTCTCTTTTCCTCCCCCCTCTTCTCCTGCCTCCCTCACATTCCCTCGATCGAACCCTCGGCTTCGTGGACGATCTCCAGTACGTCATCGATCCGTTATAGACGACAACTCGGAAATTTTACGCTTACATTCTTCGATTTGTTGAGCGAGCGAGAATTTTTGTGCGGGATCGGCGGCGATCGCTTCTTGATACTGGAAATAGTTTAATTTCTCTTGCCATACCTTTAAAGGATCGAAGTTCATCATTTCTGTAGGTGAGTTTAAATAATAATTAGCCGATCGATCGGGTTCGGCAAAGTTAGATTCAACCGCTTTGTAAGCTTCGCCAGTTAAAGCGAACCTATACTCGCCCGATCGTTTCCGATCGCACGAAATATAATTATTTTTTTCCAAAGCATCGAGAGTTGTAGTTTTGACATCGGGAATCTGGACAGAACCTTTATACCCAACCAAATTAACACCGCTATGACTCCAGATACACCAAATTTGCTCTTCGTCAAGATTTCCAGCACCTACTTCTTCAACTAACCAACGCAAAACATTTTTCTGGGTTTCCGTTAAACTCATAATCTGTATATTGGGAGATGGATGACAGTATCATTATTATAGTACGTCCTCTTCTAGATCGCTCGCCCCCGCCCTCTTCCTACCTCCCTCACATCCCCTCGATCGAACCCTCGGCTTCGTGGACGATCGAGCGCAATCGATCGAGGGTTTCCGCGTCCACTTCTTGCCATAAACCTCTCTGTTTCGCCTCTAACAATCTCTCCCCCATATCCCGCAACGCGTGGGGATTTTTCTCCTGAATAAACGCTCTCACCCTCTCATCGAATAGATACGCCTCCGCGACACCCCGGTACATAAAATCGTCCACCACCCGCGCGGTCGCGTCGTAGGCGAACAGATAATCGATCGTCGCGGACATCTCGAACGCGCCTTTATAGCCGTGTCTCATCACTCCCGCGATCCATTTAGGATTGATGACGCGGGAACGGTAGACGCGACGGATCTCTTCGCGTAAACTTCTCACTTTCGGCTGTTCGGGGAGGGAATTATCGCCGAAATAGGTGGTCGGGTTCTTTCCCGTGAGCGATCGAACGCTGGCCGTTAAGCCGCCCTGAAATTGATAGTAATCGTCGGAGTCGAGTAAATCGTGTTCGCGGTTATCCTGATTGTGCAGAACGATCTGTAATTGTTCGAGTCGGTTGGTAAACACTTCCGGTAGAGAATGTCCCACTCCTCGCCCATCATACGCGTAACAACTCCAGTTTATATACGCCCGCGCCAGGTCGTCATCATTTTCCCAGTTTTGTGACTCGATTAACCCCTGTAAACCCGCGCCGTAAGCCCCCGGTTTCGATCCGAATATTCTGGCGGTTGCCCTCAGTTTCGCCGCCTCTTCATCTAATCCTTGATTCTCCCAGAACTCTTTCTCCGTAAGGACTTTCGCCGCTAACGGATTAATTTCTTCGTCTTCCTCTTGACAGGCTACCTCACTTATGCAAAAATGGAGTAGCTGTAGTATATTGGGGAAACTATCGCGAAAAAAGCCGGACACCCGGACGGTCACATCCACGCGGGGACGGCCTAACGCCGACGGGGTAAGGATTTCGTAACCTGTCACCCGACGGGAAAAACCATCCCAAATAGGAATTACTCCCAATAAGGCCATCACTTGAGCGATGTCCTCACCACCATTTCTCATCGTCGAGGTTCCCCAGATGGAAATGGCGAGAGTTTTCGGATATTCACCGTTTTCTTGGGTATAGCGTTCGATTAAAGCCTCCGCCGCTTTCCTGCCAACCTCCCACGCCGTCTCCGTCGGGATAGCGCGGATATCCACCGAATAGAAATTGCGGCCGGTGGGGAGGACTTCCGGACGGCCGCGGGTGGGCGCTCCGGACGCGCCGCTCGGGACGAATCGCCCGGCTAATCCTTCGAGTAAATTCGTAATTTCCTCGGGGGTGCGTTGTAGCGCGGGAATCAGGGTATTTTCAATCCAATTGAATTCTTTCCGGCTATTCTCTCCGAGGGGTTCGATTTTTCTCTCGATGAGGTCTAGCGCGAGGAGTTCGAGGCGGGTGGTTTCGTCGTCGTGGGTGGTGAGCGGGTCTAGGTCTAGATCGAGGTCGCGGGCGATCGAGCGGGTGAGTCCGAGGCGATCGATCCCCGGCGATCGGGCGATCGAGGCGATTAAATCCCGCAACTGTACCCCCTCCGGACAACATCCGAAGATATGCAGACCGTCGCGGATACGGGCTTCTTTGAGTTCGCAGAGATAGCCATCCGCGAGGGTGAGAAATTGACTTAAGGAATCGTTCGGAAGCGTATCGAAACCTAAATCCTCGTGTAAACGGGTTTGACGTACTAGACGGGTGATTCTCTCGGAAATATAGGGTAAACGGGAAGGATCGAGACTTTGTGCCTCGTAGTATTCATCGATGAGGGTTTCCAATCGATCGAGATCTCCGTAAAGTTCCGCGCGGGTGATGGGAGGGGTGAGATGGTCGAGAATGACCGCGTGGGAACGTCGTTTCGCGCTCGAACCCTCTCCCGGATCGTTGACGATAAAGGGATAGAAATGGGGCAGGGTTTCCAGGGCGATTTCCGGGTAACAGCGACGCGACAGGGCGATACTCTTTCCCGGTAGCCATTCTAGGTTGCCGTGTTTGCCGATATCGACGATCGCCATCGCCCCGAATTTCTCCCGTAACCAATGATAGAAAGCGAGGTAATCGTGCGTCGGTTCGAGGTCTGGGGAATGATAGTTCAGTGTCGGGTCGATATCGTAGCCGCGTGACGGTTGAATGCCGATAAAGACGTTTCCGAGGGTAATTCCGGGGATGGGTAAATCTTCGCCGGCGGTTCCCCATCGGGTAGTTAGCGCGGTTTGAATGTCTTCCGGGAGGGTTTGGAAATACGATCGATAGTCCTCTAGAGACAGCGATCGCTCGACGGGTTTCAGTTCGCGGGTCTCCCGATCGTTGGTGATACCGGCCGTTAACCGTCGGATTAATTCATCGCCATCGCGGGGGATATCCTCGACCCTGTAGCCAGATTCGTGGAGCGCGTGAAGAATATTGATACAACTCGCGGGAGTGTCCAGACCGACCCCGTTGGCGATTCTGCCGTCCTTATTGGGATAGTTCGCGAGGATAAGGGCGATTTTTTTCTCTTGGTTGGGGGTCTTTCGTAAACGAACCCAATGAAGCGCGAGTTCGATGACGAAATCGATTCTATCGGGGACGGGTTGATAGACGACTACCTCGGTTTCGAGTTTTTCCTGCCAGACTTGAACCGATTTAAACGACACCGCGCGGGTGATAATCTTGCCGTCCACCTCCGGTAGCGCGACATTGATGGCTACATCGCGGGGGGAAAGCCCCTGAAAGCCGTCCCGCCACGCGTCGAGGGTTCCGCTACTGAAAATGACCTGGAGGACGGGAACGTTCAATTTTCGCCAGAAGCCGGAATCGCTATCCGTGTCGGGACGATCGATCGAGAAACTGGTGGTATCGAGTACGAGATCGATGGAACCGGAAAATTCTTGTAATATCATCTCCCGCGCTTCCGGTTCCCGGAGAGAGGAAACGTACACGGGAATCGGTTGTAAATCGCGCGCGAGACAAGCTTTCACCAACGCGTCGATAACGAGGGTATTTCCCGCGAGATAGTGGGAACGATAGAAGAGAATGGCTACCCGTCCGCGGGGATTCGGAATCGGGTCTATATTCGCTCTGGAACCGACTTTCGGAACCTCCCGAGGCGGTAAGGGATTATAACCGGTGTGAAAACAGGTATCGCCGATAAATTTCAACGCGTTCACCCAATTTTCCACCCCCGCTTCGGTGAAATAGCGCCATAATCGGTTGACCGCGGTTCGAGAAACGGTAGAGTGTCCCATCAACTCCAGGTCGGGTTTATCGTCACCGGGGAGGACGAATAAATCGGCGCCCGTTTCCGCGACGATTTCTTTCACCACCTCCAAACCGTAGGACCAGTAGGAACGTCCCCCCAGTAACCGGAGAACGATCGCCCGCGCGGGGAGTAATACCGTGTCCGCGTAGTGGTCGATGCTGTATTGCTGTTGAAGTTGCAGGAGATTAACGGCGCGAATCTCGGGGAAATTATCGGGTAAATAGTCGATCGAGGCGGCGAGCGTTTGAATATCGGTGTCCGCCGAAGTTAGGATAATAATCGGCGCCGGAGTCTGTTCGATAACGATTACCCCTTCGGTATCGGGAGTCCAGCCCCCCGCGCGCGCGGCGATACGGTGCATGAAGTTTGTCCGGGATTCTAAAAGTTGTCGCGTGGATCAGGGGTCAGGAGTCGGGAGCCGGGAGGAACCATACAGAATATTATCGTTAAAAATCTCATAAAAAACCTATTTATTTAGTAAAATTCTAGATTTTTAAGTTTTTAACCCCTCGAAAACGAATCGCGCTTCGAGGTCGGGGAAGTTTGTCGGGAGGTTAAATAATGATTAGGTTTCCCGAGGGTCGAGGCTCGATCGAGCGATCCTGATTACTATACATCTACCCCGATCGATCCGCCACGGTGTCCGATCGAATCTTACCGCGATTTCTGGAAATCCCGAAAATCGCGTTCCCGTCTAGTAATAATTACTCAGCGAATTCTTAGCGTCCGATTCCCGTTTTTTTCGATCGTACCGGTATCGCGATAATGAATCACCCTCACGCTTTCGCTTGGTGTCAAACGGTTTCATCTACTACTCTCGAAGCCTTCCGTTCTCTCTGGCGGGAGGTCGAAAAACAGCTACCCTCGCGCGCGGTCTCTCTCGACGATCGGAATTACCCGAATCCCGACGGACAGCGATACGAATTACTGGTTTCTAGCGATTTACACGCGTTATTTCTCGCCACTCCCGAGGCGGATACCGAGCTATACGAGATCCGTTTCAGTTTCGAGACGACGACGATCGCCACCTTTCTCGATCGCTTACAGGGCGCTCACCCGGAAGACCGGAAAATTCACGAGGCGCGGGCGATCGTGTTACGTCCCCTCTCCCCCCCCTCGGTCGCTTTTCAAAACCGAATCCTGTTGGAAATTCTCCAGATCGTCGCGCCGGGCGAACCCGACGCGGAAATCAACTGTCCGCGGGTCTCCCTCTGTCAACCGGTGGAAGAAGAACTCTACCAACAGATCGAGCGGGAAAGATTACTCAACCACGTCATCACCCAGATCCGTCAGAGTTTAGAACTGCCGAAAATTCTCGAAACCGTCGCGCGCGAGGTGCGGGATTTTCTCGGGGTCGATCGATTACTGATCTATCAATTCATGCCCTCGGGAGAACTCGCCGAAGATTATCCCTACCTGGGCAAAGGAAAAGTGACCTCGGAAGCGCGGATTTCCGAGAATATTCCCTCGATGTTAAATTTGGAAGCCGAGGACGATTGTTTCTCCTATATTCCCCAGTATCAAGAGAAGTACCGCCGCGGTTCGATCGTCGCGGTCGATGACGCGGAAGCCACCTATTCCTCCTCCTTCTGTCTCGCGGAATTTCTCCGGAACCATCAGGTGCGATCGAAACTGATCGCCCCGATCGTCGTGCAGGAGGAATTATGGGGATTATTAATCGCCCACCAATGCCGGGAAAAACGTCATTGGTTGGAACCGGAAAAGAAATTTCTCGGACACATCGGGGAACATCTCTCGATCGCCATCTATCAAGCGCAACTCTACGCGCGGGTACAGGAACAGAAAAACCTGTTCGAGCGCCGGGTGATCGAGAGAACGCGGGAATTACAGGATACCCTGATCGCCGCCGAAGCCGCCAATCTTTCTAAAAGCGAATTTCTCAATAATATGAGTCACGAGTTACTCACTCCCCTGACCTGTATTATCGGCCTGTCGAGTACCCTACAGAAATGCTCGAAAGAAAAAGATTTTTTACCCGTCGAAAAACAGGTACAATATTTAAAAACCATCCAGGATAACGGCAATAAACTCTTAGAACTGATTAACGATTTACTGACTTTCTCCCAGTTATCCGCGGGGAAAGCGATTTTAGAGATCAAACAATTCTCTCTCGGGTATCTCTGTAGTCACGTTATCGAAATCCTCCAAAATGAGGCGAGTAACAAACAGATCGAGTTAGTCCTAGATATTCAATTAAAAAAAGAAGACAATTATTTCTGCGCCGATCACGATCGGGTACAACAGATTTTATTACACCTATTAAAAAACGCCATCAAATTCACCGCGGACGGGGGAACCGTAACCCTGAGAGTCTGGAAAGAGTACAACGAGGTCATTTTTCAGATCGAGGACACGGGAATCGGCATTCCCGAGGAAAAAATCCCCCTCCTATTCGATCGGTTCACCCAGTTGGACGGCTCGCGAAAACGTCGCTACGGCGGTATCGGTTTGGGATTGGCTTTAACGAAACAATTGGTCGAACTCCACGGCGGCTCGATCGAGGTAGAATCGAGCGAGGGAAAAGGTTCCCTCTTTACCGTCCGTATCCCCCAACGAGCGCCCCAGAAAGCTAATCCCCTCCTCGGCGATCATCACTCCCCCTTCAACCGTCACAACCGCACGATCGTGTTAATCGAAAGTGACGAGGAAATCGCCAATCTCGTCTGCGATCTCTTGATGGTCGCCCACTATCAGGTGATCTGGTTGATCGATAGTGTCGCCGCGCTCAAAAAAGTCGAGATCGTGCGACCGAGTATCGTCATCGTCGATCAACAGATGCCCCACGTCTACCACCTCTGTCAACTCTTCAAAAAATCCCCGGCCACCAAGACGATGAAAGTGCTGATTTTAAACGATACCCCCGAAACCAGCCTGAATTTTCTCGCCCGTCGCGGTATCGACGATTACTTACGAAAACCGATTCAACCGACCCTGTTATTGGATAAAATTAGATACCTCACCGCCCTGTATCAGTCCGGCGAGAAAGAGTCGATCGGATCGTGAAGGCAGGAGACAGGAAACAGGAGTCAGGAGTCAGGAGGTGAGGGAGAAATACAGTGATTACTTTCTGCTATAAATTCATGATTTCTCTTTCTTCCCCCTCATCATCCCCATCCCCCTCATTATCCCCATCCTCCCCATCCCCCTCATCATCCCCATCTCCCCCATCGAACCATCTATGCGTCTAGAAAGCCTAAAATCCGGTTTAATCGTCTCCTGTCAGGCACCGGTAGAGTCCCCCCTGCACGATCCGGCGATTATCGCCGCGATGGCCCGCGCTTGTGTCGATCGAGGGGCGATCGGTATCCGGGTCGATACCCCCTCCCACGTCCGCGCCACCCGTCAACAAAACCCGGACACCCCGATTATCGGCCTCTGGAAACGGTATTACGAGGGATATGAAGTGTATATCACACCGCGGATAGATGACGCGCTAGAAATCGCCCGATCGGGAGCGGATATTATCGCCATCGATGCCACCTCCCGCGCGCGTCCGGAGGGGGAAACGATCGCCGGGATCATCGATCGGGTTCACCGCGAGACCGGGAAATTAATTATGGCCGACGTGGACTCGATCGACAACGCCCTCGCCGCGGCCGAGGCCGGCGCGGATCTCGTCGGTACGACCCTCTACGGCTACACCAACGAGACGAAACATCTCCAACCCCCTAGCTTCTCTTTCCTCGCCGAAATGGTCGAAAAAATCCCCGTTCCCGTGATCTGCGAGGGAGGGATCGCCACCCCGGAGGAAGCGAGAAAAGCGTTAGAGATCGGCGCGTATACCGTGGTGGTGGGAACCGCGATCACCGGCATCGATTTAAAAACGAGCGCGTTTTTACGGGAATTGGTTGATCGCTCCTAGACGGTCGCGGGAAAAAACGAACGGGTTCCCGCGCGGGGAACCCGTTTCGAGAATCGATAAATCCCGTCTAGCGTAATTCCGCGTTAAACTCGTTAAACGATCGCCGCTTCAACTCCACCGATTCCGAACGCGGCAGGAGATCGAAAACCTCTCTCAGCGCGTCGTCCACCTCTTCGTAACTGACATTCCCGACACCGCTATACACCACTTTTCCCTTCTGGTTTAAAACCACCGTTTGCGGGATGCCTCCCTTGTAGTAGTAACCCGGTTCATCCGGCTTGTAGGATTTCCGGTAGGGGATCGAATCGACGCTGACGGGAATAATACTGGCCGCGCGACCGTAAAACTCTTGAAAACGGGAGACAACGGCGGCGAATTTCTTGCAATCGCTACTATCGTCGAGGTAATAGGTCAAAATCGTCGGGGTTCCCCGTTGTAAGGATTCAGACAAACTCAAACGGGGGGGGACGAGGGAACCGTTGCCCGCGTAAACCACGAAAATATTCCCGTCGAGTCGATCGTCATTGATTCCCGCGAGTGCCGGTGGGGTTAACCAGAGGGACAGGCTCGCGAGGACGATCGCGAGTCCGAAAAAAACAGTAGAAAGACCAAACCGACAGCGAGATTTCATAGTTACCATGTATAAAATATCCAGACCAATGCTAGTGTAAGAAATCTTGTGACTTCCGATCGAGCCAATTCCCCAACGACCTCTCGGACGATCCCGGCCGGTTCGCGGTTCGCCGATACCTATTATGCCGTGTTAGGGCTATACCCGAGCGCTTCGGTGATCGAGGTACGACGCGCCTATCGGGAACTGAGCAAACGCTACCATCCGGACACCACGGAACTACCCCCCGAGGTCGCCACCGCCAAATTCCAACGCTTGAACGAGGCCTACGCGACCTTGAGCAATCCCGATCGCCGTTCCCTGTACGATTTAAAAATCGGTTACTCGCGCTGGAACGTGATCCAGACCCTTCCCGACATGAACGAACCGATGGGTACGAGAAGCGCCTACATCGATCCCACCGATCGACCGCTCTCGTCGGGAGAGATTTTTTCCCTATTTATTCTCGGACTCACCCTGATCGCCTGCTTGTTAGTTGCCGTGATCGTTGCTACACTGCGAGGAGAGCCGACACAGATCCTATCGCACATCCTCTTTTACCTAACATGACGATTCCCGCGGCCGATACCCCCCTCTACAATCATCCCCTGCCCTCGATCGAGCGATGGCTAGTCAAGTTAGGCTGTCAGAAAAACCCCGACGATATCCACTGCTGGTACGTGGAAAGGGCTACCTGGAGAGCGGAAGTCTGTCTCGATATCGAGGAAATTACCGTCCGTTACCTGAACGCGGCCCGCGACGGTAGCGACATCACCCGCGCGTTTAAATATTCCCTCAGCCGTCAGGATATCGAATCGGCGATCTTTTCCGGCCCCTAGAGAGAAATCAATAGATTTTTTCCCGTGGCGGCTTTTAACATAGCCGCTATTCAGTATTTACTCTCCTATTCATCCTCATCCGAGAGCGGTCGATCGAGATCGGCGCGGGCTAAAAAACGATTTAATTTTAGAAGGCGGGAACAGGCCGCCGAGATGAGGAAGACGCTCGACACGTCTAAAAAAATATGAATTTTACGAGCTTCGAGTGGGACGATTTCAAACGATCTATTAATATAGAAAAACACGATCTACAGCCTTTCTCAGATACATAAGGTACGTTCTCGCGGTTGGAATCTTTTAGCGGTAAGGGTTGGTATGTACTTCACCTTTACGAGAAAGGCTGTAGATTTTTTAGATATTCTAGAAATTTTCGATAGTCCTCTTTTCGAGATCGAAGACAATCGTAAGGATTATGGAGAAAAGCGAATTATCGCTTACGGAATACTCCGAGAAAAAGTCTACTGCGTGGTTTACTCCCCGAGAGGCGAATCCTGACGGATAATCAGTGCTAGGAGGGCATCGGGAGCGAGAGAGAGAAAAATATAACCGTTTTCTCGAAAGACGGTAGCCGACAAACGATCGTTGTTAAGCCGGGTACGAAAGGAATGACGAACTGGGAACGTGTAAACTCTATGACCGAGGAAGAGATCGATCGCGAGGCCCGCTCCGATCCGGACGCGTTACCGATCGAGGAGGATGAGATGTGGGAACGCGGGAAATGGGTCACTCCCGAATCGCGATCGCGTGGCCATAAAACCCTGGAAACCCGATAGTCATCGCCTCCTTTTTTTCGATCTTTGCCCGATTAGCTAATTTTTTCCTCTTTGGTAAAGAGTAATTGAATCGCCAGTAAAATCAAACCGACGGTGACGAACGCGAAAATAAAGGTTCCGAGCGAGGCGATACCCATCACTAGAGTTCGTACTAGCGAGCCGATTCTTAACGCTATCTGACTGTGCGCGGTGAGCGGTTTGGAGTAGAACGAATGACCGATCGCCGCGGTCATGTAATAGGCCGCGGTTCCCAGTCCCGCCGAGATCGACGCGCCGACCAAACAGCGCGCGGGGGTCACTTTTTTCGCGTCTTCCGGTGCGGGAGTTTTCGAGGTCATAACGTTAACCCTTTTTTACATTTCACTACTAACTTGAATGCCCGAAGTACACAGGGGGGCTACCCAAAATTCTAGATCGGGATCGGGTAAAACCTGTCGGGCGTTATCCCGGATCGCGATCGCTTCCTCCCGCGACCGGCAGAGGGTGAAAACCGTCGGCCCCGATCCGGACATCATCGTTCCCAAACCGCCCGATCGAGCTAAAACCTCCCGTAATTCCACCACGAGGGAATATTCCGGTAAAACGACTTTTTCCAGGTCATTATGGAGTAATTGGCCGATCGCCACGCCATCTTTCCGAGCGATCGCCCGTACCAAATTCCCGGAACTCACCTCGCTCAGCCGCGAGCGCACCCCCTCCGGCGAGGAAATATAATTCTCCTGAAAGCACTCGCGATAGGCACTATAAGCCCAATAGGTGGAGACGGCCAGACTGTTATATTTCGCCAGAACCACCCATAAACCATCGAGATCCGGCAGGGGATCGAGAATTTCGCCCCGGCCCGTCGCCATCGCCGTCCCTCCCGCCACGCAGAAGGGAATATCCGACCCCAACCGCGCCGCCAACGCTTGCAACTCCGGACGGGTTAAGCCGAGATTCCAGACAAGATCCAGTCCCACCAATACCGCCGCCGCGTCCGCCGACCCCCCGGCCAAACCGGCCGCGATGGGAATATTTTTCTCGATTGAGATATCCACCCCGCCGAGATTGGCGAACACTTTCGGGAATTGACCCGCCATCAGAGTGGCGGCGCGGTAGGCGAGATTGGTATTATCGGCCGGAACGCGGGGATCGGCGCAATAGAGGCGGAATTCTTCGGCCCCGTTGGGACGCAGGGTGAGCCGATCGCTTAACCCCACGCTCTGCATGATCATCACTAATTCGTGATAGCCATCGGGTCGATCGCCAACTATCTCTAGATATAAATTAATCTTCGCGGGCGCGATAAGCGTGTAACTGTGCATCGGGCTTTAGGAATCGGGAATCCATTGTAGGGGCGGGGTTTAAGCGCCCGGAGTCAAGCTTCTATCGTTTCGTTCAATCGATCGTGTAAGGCGATCCATTGAGACAAACTGAGGTCTTCGGCGCGACAGAGGGGATCGATCTCTAATTGTGTCAGGATTCGGGTTAATCTCTCCGGCTCGATCGAGCTTTTCAAATTATTTCGTAACATTTTCCGTCGGTTGGCGAATCCTAGCGCGATCAGCGTTTCTAACTGTTTCGGTCGATCGACGGGAGGGGAGAGGGGACGGGGACGCAGACGCACCACCGCGGAATCGACTTTCGGGGGTGGGGAAAACGCGCGCGACGGCACATCGGCTATCCAGTCACAATCCGCGAGATACCGCACCCGGACGCTTAACCCCCCGTAGGCTTTCGTCGAGGGAACCGCGACCAATCTTTCCGCGACCTCTTTTTGAATCAGGAGAACGATCGAATCGTAAGCGGGAGTCCGCGGCCGGGCGATCGAACCGAGGAGTTTTTCGAGAATCGGGCCGGTGATATTGTAGGGAATATTGGCGACGACTTTATTCGGGGAACCGAGTGTATCGGGATCGATCGCCAGAATATCCCCCTGAATCAGTTGAAAGTTCGGTTTATTGCCGATGATTTTCGGTAACTTGGCGCAGAGATCCCGATCGATCTCCACCGCGATCACCGATCCGGCCGATCCTAACAGCCGACGCGTGAGAATGCCGGTACCGGGGCCGATTTCCAGGACGCGATCTTCCGGTCGTAAGTCGGCCGCGTCCACGATGCGATCGAGGATCGATTCATCCTTTAACCAATGCTGTCCGAAGCGTTTACGGGGTTGAATGCTCATATTCCCCATTTTAGAACCGATGGCGATCGGGTACACCCGATCGATGGCGCGAGAGTTCGATCGCCGTACAATAGAGGAAAATCCGATTCCCGAGAGAAATCCGTGACCGCTATTCAAGATAACCGGGCGATCGTTCAGAAAGTCCTCTGGATAACCCTCCTCCTTAATCTCTTCGTCATGGGATTAAAAGGAGCGGTAGGACTCGCGATCAACTCCCTGAGCTTACAGGCCGACGCGCTCCACAGCGTCACCGATAGCGCCAATAATGTTCTCGGACTGGTGGCGATGCGTTTCTCCTCGCCGCGGCCCGATCGGGATCATCCCTACGGACACCTGAAATACGAGGCCGTCGGGGCGTTAGCGATCGCCGCCTTTCTCGGGATCGCCTGTTTTGAAATCCTGAAGGGAGCGATCGATCGCTTGATGAAAGGAGGCAAACCGGTCGAGATCGGCGGGCCGGAGTTGTGGTTATTAGTAATCGTCCTCGGAGTCAATATTTTTGTCGCCTATTACGAGCGCTCCGTCGGTAAACGGGTAGGCAGTCCCATCCTCGTCGCCGACGCGCGCCATACCCTGAGCGATGTCTGGGTAACGGTCGCGGTACTCGGCGGGCTGATCGGGGTCTGGCAGGGAAATATCTGGCATATCCCGCAATTACAAAGCTTGGACGTGTTTTTATCCTTTCCCGTCGCTTTTATGGTGTTTAAGAGCGGTTTAGAGGTGATCAAAGAGAATTTACCGTATCTCGTCGATGAGATGGCGATCGCTCCCGAAATCATCCACGATATCGTCATGGAAGTGCCGGGAGTGCTAAACTGTCACGCCATCGCCTCGCGGGGAATCGTCGGCAGACAGGTTTTCATGGAAATGCACCTGATCGTGGACGCGCCGGACGTGGCCACCGCGCACCACATCACGGAATCGGTCGAGGAACGCTTAACGGAACGATTTAGCCCGGTTCGCGTGGTCATTCACGTCGAACCGCCGGATTACGAGACCGAGAGTATTAGTTTCGAGGAAGAGTGAAGGGGGGGAGTTCGGAGGCAGGAGGCAGGAGGCAGGAGGCAGGAGGCAGGAGGCAGGAGGCAGGAGGC
>NZ_JBAFSM010000069.1:0-23516 GCF_036688125.1 Pannus brasiliensis CCIBt3594
ATATCATTTTAGAGGCTTTTTTTATCGCTTTGTTTCTATCGTTCAACACTTCTGGTGTTTTCCTTATTGTTATTAAAACATCGGTACTGACCGGTTATCACTGGCCAAGCATTACGTGGGAAACTTTTTCGCGTAAAGAAATCATTCAAGTTCTCGCTTATTTTCAAAATATTCTAGCGAACTCCACGAATATTATCGTGTATTTATTTGGCATTTATCTGTTTATTCTATGGATTTTCCCTGCCTTTACCTGGAATTTTTTGAGCGGTTCCATCCTTTTTGCCGTGGGGATGATTGAAACGATTATTCCCACACAATACCTACCCTTTGGCGAGACGATGGACTTTTTTGTATTAAGTGCCTTGTTCGCCTATATTTTCTTGTTTATACATTTATTGGCGAAAGGTGTTCAAGTCTTCACAAATGGCATTTGGGTTAAAAAAATTCATGATTCTATCGGTTCTTTTATCGTAAAGAAACTCGCGAGAAGCAAACCGGAAAATGATACGGAACCCGTTTGATCGATCGAGATAAATATAGATTTTCGCTTGAGGGATTCGGGGCGCGAGGGGGCGCAAGGCTTGCGCCCCTACGGGATTAAAAATTCGAGATTAATAGTTCAAATATCTCTCCCCTTTCGTCCGCTTTGGAATTGATATTCCTTCTCGCTTTCACCCGTTTAATCGTATAATCTTGATATAACTCATCGAAGAAACGATCGCTCGGATCGAAATTGGTCACGTCCGAGTTACTGACGATAAAAAAATGACCGGACTCGTGGACTCGATCGCAAAACTCTTTCAACCGCATTTGTTCCTTATCATCGAAATTTTCTTTCACGTAAGCGGTAAAAGCGGAGGTTACTTTAATCGGTTTATAGGGAGGATCGAAATAAAAGATAGTATTCCCCTCCGCGCGCGATAACGTTTGACTGAAATCGCCCTGTAAGATCTCGACTTTCTGTAAATGCCGGTGGACGGCGATTAAATTCTCTCGATTGCAGATCGTCGGTCTTTTATACTTGCCGAAAGGAACGTTAAACAAACCCTGACGGTTCACCCGATACAAGCCGTTAAAACAGGTTTTATTCAAAAAGAGAAAGAGAGCGGTTTTCGGTAATTTGTCCGACGGATCGAGCGCGTTAAATCGATCGCGCGTTTCAAAAAAGAATTCTTTCTGTGACTCCAGATCCAGCAATCTGTAATATTTTTCCTGTATTCCTTCTAAAGCCTCGATCAAGTTTTCGGGATCGGATTTGATGATTTTATAGGCATCGACTAACACGGGATTGACATCATTGATCACCACCTTGCTAAGATTGGGAAAGCGATCGAGTACCGCGAACAGAATCGCCCCCGCGCCGACGAAAGGCTCGATATAGGTAAATTCTCGCCACCCGACAGATCGAGCCTCGATTAACGCGAGAATATCCGGGATTAATTGCGCTTTACCTCCCGCCCATTTTAAAAACGGTTTCGGGGCGGTTTTCGGGGGAGAAATCGACATTCGCAAGAAAAATAGTAGAGAAACGCGCTACACTAATAATACTCTTGAACTAGCCAGCGAACAAGCGTGCAGGGATGACATCCATATTACCCGCGAACCAGACGATCGATCGAGAAACCCTACTCGCCGACTTGCGGCGACAATTACGCCCCGGACAGCGAGATCTCGCCGATTGGCAGGGGGGAAAAATGGCCATTTCCGCGGTTCCGGGGGCGGGAAAATCCCATAGTTTAGCCGTAGCCGCCGCTATCGCCATCGCCCGTCACCAACTCCACGCCAGAAAACAGCTTATCATCGTTACCTACACCCGATCGGCCGCCGCCAGCATCAAAACCAAAATCCGCGCGCGTCTCAAAGAATTACAACTCCCCCTCAACGGCTTCAGCGTCCAAACCCTCCACGGACTCGCCCTACAACTGGCTACCCGTAACCCCAACCTCTCCGGACTCAACCTCGAATCCTCCACCCTCATTATCCCGTCCCCCGGTCATAGTATCATCCGCACCAGTGTCGAGCGCTGGATGGCGAGCGAACCGATCCGCTATCAAAAACTCCTAGAAGGATTCCAATTCGACGGGGAAGAAACCGAGCGCTTACGCCGCCAATCGGTGCTAAGAACCGAAATCCTGCCGAATCTCGCCCATACCGTCATCCGCGAGGCGAAAAGCTCTGGATTATCGCCGCTACAGGTGCGCGAAGTCGGCGAACACGCGGCGGACAGTTACCAGATTCTCGCCATCGCCGCGGGGTTATACGAACAGTACGAGCGGTTGATGGACGCGAAAAACTTTATCGATTACGATGATATGATTCTCGCCGCCCTGCGGGTGTTAGAGGATGAAAAACTGCGGCAGGATTGGCGATCGAAAGTTTTCGGCGTATTCGAGGACGAGGCGCAGGATTCCAGCCCCCTACAGGAAAGATTAATCACCATTCTCGCCGGTAACGACGATGGCGCGGTTCCCAATCTCATCCGAGTAGGCGATCCCAACCAAGCGATCAATTCTACCTTTACCCCGGCCGATCCCGTGTATTTTAACTGGTTTTGCGAGAGTTGCCAGCCGTCGGGAAATCTCGCCACGATGGATCGCGCCGGACGTAGTAGCCCTAGCATTATCGAGGCGGCGAATTTCGTCCTAAAATGGGTCGATCGAGACTGGAGAGGCGGAAAAAACACCGAAAAAATCACCGACGCGCCTTTCCGGGTACAGGATATCCGTCCCGTCGCGCCCGATGATCCCCAACCGAATCCCCTCCCCACCGGCAAGGGCTTAGAAATCTACCAACCCGACGACATCTATCGAAGTGTAGATTTAATTCAAAAGAGAGCGATCGAATTATTAACCGAGAATCCGAAACATAACGCCGCGATCCTCGTGCGGGAGAACCGGCAGGGAAATTTTCTCGCCCGAAAACTGGCGCATCTGGCGAAATATCATCAAATTCGCGTGTTCGAGGCGAACGAGATCGATCGCTTCTCGAAGATTCCCGACGAGATGTATAAACTCCTCCGCTTTGTCGATCGCCCCCATTCCCCGGATAATCTCAAAGGAGCCTTAGAAGTCCTGCAAGATCGCGATCTCATCGGCGCGCGCGACTTGAACCCCCTCGTCACCTATCCCGAACAATTCCTTTATCCCACTCCCCTAGATCCCGAACACAAGCCGGAGGACGAGAGCGCCCGTCGTTACTGCTGTGGTTTATTAAAAGCGCGTCTGGAATTGCCCCACTATCAACTCCCCCTCTTTTTCGCGATGACGCTGAAATACACGGGTTCGGAGTTGGCGACACTTCAGAAACTCACGGCGAGAATCCATCAAGAAACCGCGGGAAATAGCTCGATTTCCAGCACGATCGACGCGTTGAATAATCTCATCGTTTCCGAGCGTTTCGAGGGGGTGGAAGAGGATACCGACGATCGCTACACCCGTCCCGGACAGCTTACCATTATCACCATGCACAAGGCGAAGGGTTTGGATTGGGACTACGTTTTCGTTCCCTTTCTCCACGAGGATATTTTACCGGGGAAACCGTGGGTTCCCGTCGGCGCGAAATTTCTCGGCGATTTCACCCTCGCGGAAGTCGCGCGCGCGCAGATTCGATCGATCGTACACCATCGCTATCTCGATCCCGATCGAATTCCCGCGATCCCGCCACCCCTTCAAGCGTGGGAGGAAGCGGGACAATTAAAGAAAGCCGAGGAGTATCGTCTACTCTACGTGGCGATGACGCGGGCGAAACGCCTGTTATGGCTATCGAGCGAGAAAAAAGCCCCCTTCCGCTGGAATACCTTCCGCGAGGATCAAAACATCCAACTCCAGGAAAAAACCCCCTGTCCGGTAATCCCCGCGCTAATCAAAGCCTTTCCCGACGCGGTGATGAATTCTCGCGGGAATTAGAGGTTAACGGGGAGACGGGAGACAGGAGCCAGAATTCAGGAGTCAGGAGGAGATAGGAGCCAGTATTCAAGAGCCAGGAGGAGTAAGAGGGGAATAGAATTTTAAAACGAGAAATATTTTTAGAAATTCAAATTTTCTCGTGTATTAATCGATATTTATCATTGAAATATACATCGATGCGCGTGATCGTGTACAATCATCGCGCTCATACGCGCCACAAAGACACAATATAGTGCGGGCAAGCACCGATCGATCTCCAATGGCGAGTTCGAGCAATTTTTTTTTTAGGCCAAAGCGAATAGACGAACCATATAGATCAGATATACTATCTTTTCAAAGATTGAGTAAGTAGATAACGATTGTCGAGATAGGCTGACGATCGGTGTCAATCTGTACTAATCGATGTATTTTACTTTTTTTTAATCGCACTTAACATATACAAGCCTTATCTAGGAATGGCTTTAGATTGCATTAGTTTATATGAACTACCAAATAGTAGTGTTATTCAATCGAGATAATGTATCTCGGATAATAGACATTTGTATCATACAATCAATCTGAAAAATGAGCGTCAACAAAAATTTGTCAAGCTGAAAAGCCTTGATATATAAGGGAGCTAGGATAAAAGTGGGCGAATGAACACCTTGACGTTGAACTCTAGTGAACAAACATTTGTTTGTCCGAACCATCTCGCCAGACCCACGACAAATCGTTCGAGACGAATTAGGAAAAATTCCTTGGCGATTTACTAGATGAGTATTACAATTAAGAGAAGAGCGGGAACGATCCTCGCGGACATTCCCACTACATAAACCAAAAACTAAAAAATCTATGACTACAACAAAACCTGGCGAAATCTGCTCGGTATCGGGGTTGTATATCGCCGTCACCCCGTGGGGTGAACTCATTCTTACCCCGAAAAACCTGTTCAAGGGCTATAAAGTCCCGCCAACGCCTTTTCCTGAGTGTTATTACGTTTTGCTCTGGGCTTTCTAACCTAGCCGCAGTTCGCTAAACGGTAGGGATCTCTAGTTTTCTAAAAGGTAAGTTACCGAACAGAATAACTAGAGATTCCATTGATGTCGAGCCATACTGGAAGCTCCAGACATTTCAACTACCATTGTATCCCCATACAACCAATATGGGCAAGTCCCGCATGAAGATCTTTCTCCGAGAGGTCGAGTTTGGCCTGAGCATTGAGCGAATACCGACTAGAACAATTTGTTCTGTCACTGGAGTTAAACTACATTATCGATCGAGCGACAGGAATCTATAATTTACGATTTCTCAACCGTTCGATCGATCTCCCGACTCCCCCTGTAAGCGTACCCGAAACACCGTCCCCGGATATTTATCGTCACTATTCCGCGGATTCGGACTGGTAAAATCGATCGAACCCCCCATTCTCTCGATCAACTCCTTCGCGATCGCCAAACCCAAACCCGTCCCCGGAATCTCCCCCTTTGCCTGTACCCCGCGATAGTGGCGCCGGAAAAGATTCGATCGATCCTCCTCCGGAATCCCGTACCCCGTATCGCTCACCTCGATTTCTACCCCGTCCGCGATCTCCCGCCCGCTCACCTCCACGCATCCTCCTTTCGGTGTATATTTCAGCGCGTTATCGATTAAATTACTCAATACTTCCCGTAAACCCGCGGTATTCGCCCGCACCTTCGAGATAGTATCGGGAAAATCGGTTTCTAAACGAATCCCTCGCTCGCGGGCCACTTCGGTAGCGGAGAGGATCAGCGGATCGAGAATTTCTAACGGATTAATACTATCTAATTCCGACTCGATCGAGGGAAGTAAAAACGCGGTAGGCGAATCCTGTCCATCAATCCGCTCGATATCCACCGTTTCCGGCTCCTCGTGGTCGATATCCGCCTCGAACTCCGCGATCAGATCCCGCACCCGATCGCTTTCCCGTAAAATCCCCGCGATCGCCGCCGAGTTCGCGTCATCCGGTAATAACCTTTTTAACAGCAATTTCCCGAAGGTTTTCAACGCGGTGAGCGGGTTCCGCACCTGATGCAGAAAAACGTCCAATCTCTCCCGCTCCCACGTTCTCCGGTAGCGTTCCTCGTTCCACCGCCGCTCGTACCACTGTTGTCGGCGATCCATCAGACAGGCGATCGCCAGAGTACGGGCGATCTTATCCACCCGCGCCAGTTCCTCGTTCCCCCAACGGCGATTATCCCGTCCCGTCACCAGTAACCCCACCATCTGATCCTCGTACATCAGCGGTAAGATCAGCCGGTCTCGATCGCTTCCCGTCCAGATCGTCGGGATATCTTCCAGTTTCACCGGGGGTAAGCGTTCCGTTTTTTCTCCCGCCGGATTCAGCGAGCGGGGCTTCTCTTCCCGCGGCACGACGGCCGGGTACACGACGATCGGGATCAGTTCGCTCGATCGAGGTTGCGTCAGGTAGATCGCGCATCGATCCGCCTCCATCTGCTCGGTCAGGATATCGACCTGCGCTTGGCACAGAGCGATAAAGTCCGGACTGGGTGAACCGAGGAGAGGGAAGGATGAGGTCATAGAGAGATGAGGGAGATGGGGAGTTTTTCGGGGAAAGGGGAAAGGGGGAAAGGGAAAAGACTATTTTTAATCCTTTCACCTATTCTCTTGCCTCTTGGTGGGAACCGCTTCGCCAACCCACCCTCCAGTCTGCTTTTTATCCCCGTATGTTAAGAAAAGTTAATGATTGCTAAGATTTGTATCAGAACTTTACGGGTATGTTTTTGTAACGAAATTGTAAAAGTAGTCCGGGATTGGCTCCTAGCCGAACCCCTCCGTCATCTTCCCGATGGGAGAGGCTTGATTTCCTTAGTGAAACCAGATATAATCGCTACGGCTTTTGTAACTATCATTACAGCGATTAGCCGAAACAGGAGGTAATTGGGTTGGCCAGAAAACGGAAACGTAAAAGTCGCCGTCGTCAAGAAGGACGAAAAATACTTGAACTTGTACCCCAGTATAGTATTGAAAGCGGCGAAGATAAACCCGTGACCGCGGCGCGAAAATATATTCAAGCTCTCGGAATTAGTCCCCCGGCATTGTTGGTCGTTAAACGCAACGAACACACGACGGATCGCTACTTCTGGGCGGAAAAAGGGTTGTTCGGAGCGCAATACGTGGAAGAAAATCATTTTCTATTCCCAAGCTTGCGCGACCTACAACCACAACCGCAACCCGTGAAAACCGCGGTAGCGGCATCAAAATAGCTGACAAGACTTTAGATCATATCATGCAAGGTGAACTCGCGCGCTTTTCGAGGCCGCGAGTTTTTTTTCGATCGCTTTACAATAGAAATATCTCCGTGAAAACACTGAAAACATGGTCGGTGAGTCCCTAACTACCAGCCTCGTCCGAGATCCCGAGCGCCTCGAAAGCCGTCTCCGAGAAATTCCCGCGGAACCCGGTGTCTACTTCATGCGGGACGCGAACGGGGACATTCTCTATATTGGCAAATCGAAAAAACTGCGATCGAGGGTGCGATCGTATTTCCGCGAAATGCAACCCCTGAGTCCGCGTATCGCGCTCATGGTGCGACAGGTAGCCGAGATCGAGTTTATCGTCACCGATACGGAAGCGGAATCCCTCGCGCTCGAAGCGAACCTGATCAAACAACACCAACCCCACTTTAACGTTCTTCTCAAGGACGATAAAAAATATCCCTACGTCTGCATCACCTGGTCGGAAACCTATCCCCGCGTCTTCATCACCCGCAAGCGTCGCGTCGATAATCGGAAAGACCGCTATTACGGGCCCTACGTCGATACCCGTCTCCTACACGAGACCCTAAAGATGATCAAACGCGCTTTCCCTTTGCGTCAGCGTCCCAAACCGCTATTTAAAGACCGTCCCTGTCTAAATTACTCGATCGGTCGCTGTCCCGGTGTCTGTCAACAGTTAATCTCCCCGGAAGAGTACCGGCAAACCATGCAGAAAGTGGCGATGGTCTTTCAGGGACGGACGGGGGAATTATTGGAACAATTGAGCGATCGCATGAGCGAGGCCGCCGGAGCGCTCGATTTCGAGAGAGCGGCCACCCTCCGCGACCAGATTAAAGCCTTAGAAAGCCTCAACGCCGATCAGAAAGTTTCCCTACCCGATGATACCGTTTCCCGCGACGCGATCGCCCTCGCCAGCGACGATCGCCACTGTTGTATACAACTGTTTCAAACCCGCGCCGGTCGGTTGGTGGGACGGTTGGGCTTCTTTGCCGACGCGGAATCGGCCACCAAGGGGGAAATCCTCCAGAGGGTTTTAGAGGAACATTACCTACAGGTAGACGGGGTGGAGATTCCCGGCGAGATCCTACTCCAGCACGAGCTACCGGAAGCGGACGTGTTAGCCGAGTGGTTAAGCGAGAAAAAAGGGCGGAAAGTGCGCTTAACCGTACCCCAACGTCAGGAAAAAGCGGAGTTACTGGCGATGGTGGAACGGAACGCGAGTTACGAACTGGAGCGGACGAAACGCGCGCTCGATCGAGATGTCCGATCCCTGCAAGATCTGGCGGAAATCCTCGATTTACCCGATATTCCCCACCGGATCGAGGGATACGACATCTCGCACCTTCAGGGATCGAACGCGGTCGCGTCGGGAGTCGTTTTCCTCGACGGTGTACCCGCGAACCAACACTACCGTCACTACAACATTAAAAACCCAGAGGTGAAAATCGGTCACTCGGACGACTTCGCCAGTTTAGCCGAGGTGATCGGTCGTCGTTTCCGTCGTTACGCGGACAATCCCGATAAAGCCCCAGAAAGCGAGGATTTCCCAGATCTGGTGATGATCGACGGGGGAAAGGGGCAATTATCCGCGGTGGTGGCGGTTTTACAGGAAATGAATTTATTAGAACAGGTTAAAGTCGTCAGTTTGGCGAAACAACGGGAGGAGATTTTTCTACCCGGAGAATCGGAACCGTTACCGACGGACGCGGAACAACCGGGGGTGCAATTATTGCGACGGGTACGCGATGAAGCGCACCGTTTCGCGGTCAGTTTCCACCGTCACCAGAGAACGCGGAAAAGCCGTCGTTCCCGTCTCGACGAGATCCCCGGTCTGGGGTTCAAGCGTCAGAAAGAATTACTCGCGCATTTCCATTCCGTGGACTATATCCGCGAGGCATCGATCGAGCAATTACAACAGGTATCCGGTATCGGCGAACAGATGGCTCGGGAGATCTATACCTATTTTCATCCGAGTTAGTTTTTGATCCGAAATCCGTTCGATCAGTCGCGATAAAATCGCGGTTTCGCTTGGGGGCGTGAGCGGGTGCGAGGGGACGAGAGCGGGCGCAAGCCTTGCGCCCCTACAATATATCGCCTTCTCCGAAAAATCACTTACCAGATCGAATCGAGGTGTAAAATAAAATCGGGTAAAATCGTTTCTCCCGATAAAGTCTCTGGATTTTCTAAAATCTCTACCGCTTTTCCCGGTCTGTAAATTTCTACTTGTTTAGTTTTTCGATTCAATAACCACCCTAATCGCGAACCGTTTTCTAGATACTCTCGCATTTTCTGGCGGGTAGTTTCTAACTCATCACTCGGAGACATTAATTCAACAACGAAATCGGGACATAAGGGTAAGAATCGTTCTTTTTCTCGATCGGTTAAGGCGTTCCATTTCTCGATCGGTATCCACGAGGCATCGGGCGATCGATCCGCGCCATCGGGTAGTTTAAATCCAGTAGAAGAATCAAAGACTTTCCCTAGTTTAGTAACATTATTCCATACCCATAATTGAGCGGTAAGACCCGCGTTAGAACTTCCCGTCTCCCCTCCTGTCGGCGGCATAATGATTAAATCTCCCTTGGCGTTGCGTTCCATTCGTAAATCTCGATTATCCTGACAGAGTTGAAAGAATTGCTCGTCAGTCAGTTGAAAAGAATCGAATTTTAGCTCTAGAGGTGTCATCATCTCGTACCTCCCCTCGTCCCTTGTTTAACTTTCATGGTAACGCGTTCCTAAAAATCCAGCGCGAGGACAAGAAAAAATCCCCCGCGCCAACAAAAAGTTTCTAAAAATTTCGAGAATCGAGCGCGAACTTAACTCTTTCCTCCTGCCTCCTGACTCCTATCTCACGGTAATAAATGTTCTTGAATGAAATTCGTGTACACATCTCCCGCGAGGAAAGCCGGGGTTTCGAGAATTCTCTGATGGAAATTAATCGTCGTGGGGACACCCGTGATGGCGCATTCCCGGAGGGCGCGTTTCATCCGTTTGATCGCCGTTTCCCGATTCTCTCCCCAGACGATTAACTTGCCGATTAACGAATCGTAATAGGGGGGAATCTCGTAATCGGTGTAAACGTGGGAATCCATCCGCACACCGGGGCCGCCAGGGGGAAGATAGGCGCTAATTTTACCGGGGTGGGGGCGGAAATTGCGATCGGGATCTTCGGCGTTGATCCGACACTCGATCGAGTGACCGCGTAACATCACCTGATCTTGGGTAATTCGCAATTTTTCGCCCTGCGCCACCCGAATCTGCTCGCTCACTAGATCTAGCCCCGTGATCATCTCCGTGACGGGATGTTCCACCTGAATACGGGTGTTCATCTCCATGAAATAAAAATCGCCGTTTTTATCGACCAGAAACTCTACCGTTCCCACGCCGACATAATGGATCGATTTCGCCGCTTTTACCGCGGCCGCTCCCATTCTCGCCCGTAATCGCGGGGTTAAAAAGGGACTGGGCGCTTCTTCGAGTAGTTTCTGGTGTCGTCGCTGGATCGAACAATCCCTTTCCCCTAAATGGATGACGTTGCCATGACTATCGGCGAGAATCTGAAACTCGATGTGACGGGGACACTCGATGTATTTTTCCAGATAGACACCCGGATTGCCGAAAGCCGCTTCCGCCTCTCCCTGCGCCGCTTTCAGCAGATCCGGCAGTTCATCGACGGCTCGTACTAAACGCATTCCCCGGCCGCCTCCCCCCGCGGTCGCTTTAATCAACACGGGATAACCGATCTCGTCGGCGATGCGTCGGGCCTCCGCTTCCGAGGTAATCAGTCCACCGCTACCGGGAATGGTGGGAACCCCGGCTTTCTGCATGGTTTTCTTCGCCGTGGATTTGTCCCCCATCGCCAGGATAGCGGCCGGGGAGGGGCCGATAAAGGTTAACTGGTGATCGGCGCAGATTTCGGCGAAACGGGCATTTTCCGCGAGAAATCCGTAGCCGGGGTGAATCGCGGTGGCGTTGCGGGTCAGGGCGGCGGCGATAATATTGGGAATATTGAGATAACTTTTCCCGCTCGGCGGCGGGCCGATACAAACGCTCTCATCGGCTAACTGGACGTGAAGCGCGTGACGATCGATGGTCGAGTGAACGGCGACGGTTCCGATCCCCAATTCCTCGCAACTATGTAAGATTCTTAAGGCGATTTCCCCGCGATTGGCGATCAGGATCTTGGAAAACTGCATTGTGACGACAGCCGGATTAAGGCCCGAATGAAAGGCGACTATTTAGTAGAATATCTGTTTTGGCGCTCGAATGTTCATTCCTTCGGTCGGTTAACCTCGGAGGGGGGTCGATCGCTACTCCATCCCCACCACGCTCGATCTCGATCGCAGAGATAGAATTCCTGCCATTTCCGTCGGTAATCCTCGCCCATCACCGGGGCGCGGCGGTTGATCCACACCGATTTCGCCTCTCTCGGCCCGGCCCCGCAACACGGACAGCGAAAAGTCAGGGAGTGAACGGCATTCTTCGTCCAGTCGGGAGGGAACGGGCTGAAAGCTTCCATAGACATCTGTTCGGAATCTAAAAATTGTCGTGTGGTCGGGGAGTCAGGAGGCAGGAGACAGGAGGCAGGAGGCAGGAGGCAGGAGGCAGGAGGCAGGAGGCAGGAGACAGGAGGCAGGAGGCAGGAGGCAGGAGGCAGGAGGCAGGAGGCAGGAGGGTTAATCAAGAATATAACTTCCGAAAATCCCATTTAAAACCCATTTGTCTTTTTAAATTGTCATTTTTTATCGCTTTTAGAATTTCAAAGAGGAATCCTGCAAGAAGTCTCCTAGAAAGATCAAGAAAAGCCTACCATCTCCTATTAAAGCGTTTCTCGAAGAACGCGCGCTAAATTCGACCTCCTGCGGAAAACAAGATTTGTCTCCCTCACCTCCCTCATCCCCTTCACCTCCCCCATCTCCCTCACCTCCCCATCTCCCCCATCTCCCTCACCCGACGATCGAGACGGAATAGGTGAGGATTTCCTCGTCGATTCCTTTCAATTTTAGCGATTCTATCTTGGTAATCTCCCGTTTATCCAGATAACGGGCGATCGCTCCCGAGACGAGAATCGTGTTCGCCGGGGCGGCCTCCTGCAAGCGGGAGGCGAAATTCACCGTCGGGCCGATCGCCGTGTAGTCCGATCGCTGATTTCCCCCGAACATCCCGACGATCGCGCTTCCGGTATGGATACCGCACCGGAATCGCACCGCCGGAACATCCCCGCCGATTATCCCCCGCTCTCTCCATTTTTCATTCAATCCGTCGAGAGAACGGTGCATGGCGCGGGCGGTGGCGATCGCTCTCCTCACCTGTTCCTCTACCGCTACCGTTTCCGGCGCGCCGAACAAAACGAGGATCGCGTCTCCCATGAATTTATCCACCGTCCCCCCCGACTCGAAAACCGCCCGCGTCATCGTTTCTAGATACTCGTTGAGCAGGGTGGCGATCGCCCGCGGCCCCAACCGGATCGAGAGCGGCGTAAAACCGACGATATCGCTAAAGAGAACGGTCAATTCCCGCGGTTCCGGGCGTAAATCTAAGGTGATTTCCCCCGCCGCTATCCGATCGACGAGCGATGCCGGTAACAGCCGTTTTAAGACCGACTCTGTTAAATAATCCGTAATCCCCTTGACTTTTTCTTCGTTTTGTTGTATAGAGAAAATTTGCGGTTGAGGTCTCGAAAACAGGGATGACTGCTGGAGGGCGATCGAGAGCGTCCAGGCCGCTCCCCCGGCCATCGCGGTGGCGACCCGGATCTCTTCCTCCGTCCAGCGGTGGGGGCGATGGTGGTGATGGAAAGCGAAAACCGCAAGTAATTCCCCGCGATGGGAACAGGGGACGAGCAGAGTTGCGGTAATGCCCATTTCCCGCGCGATCGGCGGTAAATCGTCCGTTTCCGATAGGGCGATCGGGACAGAGGTATCGCGGAGAGTGGCCGCGAAAAATTCGATCGGAAAGCCGGATTCGGTCTTTTCGTACACCAGACAGAGATCCGAAGCGCGAGATCCCGAACCGCGGAGGACCGCGAAGGTCGCCCCTAACATCCCGGCGACCGCCGCCATCATCTCCCGCAGGATAGACGCTACGGAAACCGGGAACGGGGATAGGGACGAACCCCGATCTCGACGTTCGCCCGATCGAAAATCGAGGGATTCGACAGTCATTTGCGGTTCGGAGGAAAGGATCGGTGAGTAGAAGGGTCGATCGAGTCGATAAATTTAGTTCTACCATAACCATTTTAGGAAAAACCGAGTAAAATCCTTCAAGATAAACTGGACAAATCAATAAAGTCATACATTCGCGTGTTTTCACGGAAATTCGTTTTTTCAACTTTCTAAAAATCCGCAAGATCACGGAAATCCCCTTGCCGCGTCTCTCCCGCTCACCCTGTTGTTTTTTTCTCGAACTCCGGGTACTCTAGAGGAGTAGACAGACGCGAGTGTTCACGGGTGTGGGGGAATACAGATGATCGATCGACCGTTTCGCCGACTTGGAAAAAATTTCCGTTCCCGATTCTTTCGGATAGCGATCGCGGGCTTGTCGATCGTTTTACTCTGCGCGGGGATCGCTCGGTTCACCCCGGCACAAGCCCAAAACGCCTGGGCGGGCGCGTCTTTCCCCGTCGAGAACTTTCAAGCCTACACCTCCGGATTCGGGTATCGGGCCTCGCCGGTCGATGGTCGTCAACAGTTTCACTACGGGCTAGATATGGCCGCCCCGATGGGTAGTTACATTCGCAACTGGTGGGCGGGGCAGATCGTGGAATTATCGGATAATACGGCCTGCGGCACGATGATCCAGGTTCAATCGGGACAGTGGACGCACATTTACTGTCATCTGATGGGATACGTGGTCTCGGATAATCGCGGGACTTTTCTGGTCGATCGAGACGGGGGAATTATTCTCGCGGTCGGTCAGGAGATCCCCGCCGGGGCGCGGATGGCGCGGGTGGGAATGACGGGACGCACCACCGGGCCGCACCTGCATTGGGGGTTGAAATATAGCGGTCAGTACGTCGATCCCGCGTTAGTGTTGAACGCGATGTACGGCTCCCTTCCGTCGGGAAATAGTTAATTCCGACACGGATTTCCCGATCGAGAAATGCTACAAGTGAAAGTTTCTCGTAGGGCGCGCTCGATCGATGAAACCTCGAATTATCGTCTGCGGCTTGGGTCGCACCGGCTATAAAATCTTCTGTTTACTGAAACAACAAGGCGCGGCCGTGGTCGGCATCAGCGATCGACCGATCCCCTCGGCGGACCCGGACGAAATTATTATCGGCGATCCCCGTTCCCCCGTCACCCTGATAAAAGCGGGCTTACCGGAAGCGGAAACCCTCGTTCTCGCCCACGATGACGACGCGCTCAATCTAGAGATTTTAACCCGCTCGCGCCCGATTAACCCCCGCGTCCGGGTGATCGATCGACTGTTTAACGAGACGCTAGGGGAAAGACTCGATCGCACCCTACCCGATCACTTCAGTATGAGCGTTTCCGCGCTGGCCGCGCCGATTTTTTCCTTCGCGGCTAGAGGAAATAAAGCGATCGGTCAGTTACATCTTTTCGATCGAACCTGGCCGATTCAAGAAGTTATTATCGACGAAAATCATCCCTGGCACGGACTCCCCCTCTACGAACTCTGGGACGATCCCGCGCGGATGCTGATTTACTACCTCCCCGCGCGCGACGAACTCGATCTCGTTTCCGCGGTCATCCTGGGAAAACGCCTGCAAACCGGCGATCATCTAATTATCGGCACGAGACCGAACGCCCGGGTAAGACGACGCTTTTATCCGAGGCGATTTTTCAAGCGTTTACTGAATTTCCGTCCCTATCAACATTACGCGCGGCCGGTGATTCTCGTCGCCCTCTCCCTGCTGACGATGATCGGCATCGCCACCCTCACCTATATCAGCGTCAATAAGAAAGTCTCTCTCGTGGACGCGCTGTATTTTTCCGTGGGCATGATCACGGGGGCGGGAGGGAACGAAAAAGTGGCCGAATCCACCCCCGATGGCGTGAAATTGTTCACCGTCATCATGATGATCGTCGGCGCGGGCGTGATCGGCATCTGTTACGCTCTTTTGAACGATTTCATCCTTGGCAGTCGTTTCAAACAGTTTTGGGACGCGACCCGGATTCCGGCGCGGGATCATCATATCGTCTGCGGGTTGGGGGGGGTCGGCACGAAGATTATCCGACAACTCCACGCGAACGGGTGCGAGGTGGTGGCGATCGAATCCGATCCCGAGAACCGATTCTTACACACCGTTCGATCGTTGGGAATTCCCGTGATTATCGAGGATGCCCGTCTGCCCGATACCCTCGCGGCCGCCAATCTGAAGAACGCGGAATCCCTGATCGTGGTAACGAGCGAGGATATGGTAAACGTGGAAATCGGCCTGACAGCCAAGGAAATCGCCCCGAAATTAACCCTGATCGTCCGTTCCGGCGAAGAACAACTCGGGCGATCGATCCAGGAGGTTTTCGAGTTCGACGCGGTACTCTGTCCGAGGGAACTGGCCGCCTATTCCTTCGCCGCGGCCGCGCTGGGGGGTCGGATTCTCGGCAACGGCATGACCGACGATCTTCTCTGGGTCGCCCTCGCCACGTTAATCACCCCGAATCACCCCTTTCACGATCGAATTCTCAAAGAAGCGGCGATGGTAGCCGATTTCGTGCCGCTTTACCTGGAACGACGGGGAAATACCGTTCACGGCTGGGCGTTACTCGATCTCCTCCTCGGGGAAGGGGATGTTCTCTATCTGACCATGCCGGCCACTCGTCTGGAACAACTCTGGAAAACTCGATCGAACCTCTTCCTAGACTCGTCCCCGGTTACGGATTAATCCAAAACTGTCCGAAGCTGTTGAACCCGTTCCACGGATAAACCGGTCAATCGCGCCACCTGTTCGATCGCCATTCCCTCCCGTAATAGGTTTAAGGCCACCTGTTCGATACCCTGTTCGATACCCTGTTCGATACCGCGTTCGATACCCTGTTGTAAAATCTCCTGATAGATTACCGACTCGCGCACGATTTCCTCCCTCAGTACCCTCTGGATCATTTCCTTTTTTAATACTAACCCCGCGAGAATTTCCGTACACGCGGCCAGATTGCTTCGGGTGGCTCGATCGGGTAGATTCTCGATCGCCCGGCCCGCGCGCGCTAATACTTCATCGGGCTTATCGGTGCGACTCAACACCGCGAAGGGCAACAAGCCGATCGATTGGAAAAAGATTTCTGTCGGTTGTTCCCAAAGACGGATGACATCGAATTCGTGAAGGGTACGGCTTAACTCGAAAGCATTCTGATAAACCAGGGCCGAGCGACTCGGTTTGAGATAGATAACCACCTGAGACACCGATTTTTCGGGAAAACGGCGATAGATTCGCAAACGGTAATCGGTCATCCGAAAGGGAATTTCCCGATCGGGCGAGGTTTGGAATTCTAGGTGTAAAATCGAGTCATCTTCGGCGAGGAGAATCAGGGAATCGGCGCGGATCGGTTCGACGAAAAGTTCCGCGGGACTCAGTTCGCTTAGAGAGATCGATCGACCGAGTAACCAACCCGCGAGATCCTCGGGAAATTGTTCGGCGATAAACTTGCAGATATTGTCGTACATTCGATCGAGTTTCCCCGCGCGGGAAGTGGCTTACCTTTCAGGATACTTCTCGATCCTCCCGTCGGGCGATAATCTGTAAACGACGGTAATCGGCGCTCCAACCATCCCCCCGAAACAATTTCGGTTTCAAAATAATTTCCACCTCTTCCATCACCCGCTCTCTTTCCTCGATCGATAACGGCGATAACCAACCATTCGCGAACATCCGTAACCAATTTTTCAATCCTTCTTTCCCATTCTCTAGCGGGGTCGGTCGATCGAACAAACGCGCCCCCATCACCTCGAATCCCCTCGCCTCCAGCCGTCCCGCGTACTCGCCGATACTGGGGAAATACCAGGGAAACGCCAGGGAATAACCTTTTTTCTCTAAAATTTCCTTCACCGCGTCCACGATCGATCCCACGTTCCCCTTACCCCCGAATTCCGCCACGAAACGCCCTTCCGGTTTTAAGGCGCGGTAGACTCGATCGATCGCCCGATCCGGCTCTACAATCCAGTGAAGGGTCGCGTTAGAAAAAACCGCGTCCACGGGTTCCTCTACTATAAAATCGCGCGCGTCCGCCACTTCAAAGCAAAGATCGGGATAATTCCGGCGCGCCGTCCCGATCATCTCTCCGGAAGCATCGATCCCGATAACTTTCGCCTCTTTATTAGCGATTTCCGCCGTTAAATGTCCCGTACCGCAACCGAGATCGAGAATGGTTTCCCCCCGTCGCGCCGCTAGGATTTCCAGTAGCGATCGACCGTATTCGGCGACGAAACCGTGTTCGCGGTCGTAAAGACTCGTATTCCATTGATTTTCCATCTTTGTAACTTTTGAATAGAGGAAGAAACGATACAATCGGGATAAGCTAACGAGAATTGTATGACGATTAAAGAACAGATCCTCCAAGAACTCGATCGACTTCCCGAAGAGAGCCTAGAAAAAGTTCTCGCCTTCTCGCGATCCCTTGCCGATAGCCAACCTCTCGAAGCCGGAGAAGAGGAAACATGGCAAGCTTATCTAGAATCCGAAAAAGAGAGAGAGGAGGTATACCGTCGTCTTGCCAATTCCTAAATTTTTAAGCGAATCTGTTGTTTTAAAAATCCACGAGCGTCAAATCGAGCGTTTCGGCGGTAGTCAGGGCGTGAGAGACCGCGGTTTACTAGAATCCGCTCTCGCTCAACCTCGGATGACTTTCGGTGGCGAATTACTCCATCCGACAATTGCCGAACAGGCCGCCGCTTATCTCTACCATATCGCGATGAATCACCCCTTTATCGATGGCAATAAGAGGACGGCTTTCGCGGTGATGGACACGTTTTTACGGCTGAATTGTTATCGTTTGAACCTAGATAATGAGTCAGCTTACAATTTAGTTCTGCGAGTCGTCGAGAGAGGACTCGATAAGGCGGAATTAATCGAGTATTTAGAAGAATCGATCGAACCGTTAGATTGAAAGCGATCGATTCCCTCTCTAGATACACGAATTTTCCATTCGATCGGGCGATAAAAACAGTATTCTCTCGGTCGATCGATCCCGCGGACTTTTGGAGTCTGTAAAATCTTCCTTTTCTATTGTTCTGCCTCCTGCCTACTACCTCCTGCCTCCTGACTCCTGGCTCCCCTACAGCGCTTATGTCCTATCCTCCTTCTCCCTGGAATTTACAAGGAATCGCGTTTTTCAGCCTCCACGCGATCGAGATCGAAAAAGCCCGTCCCTTTATCCCTCCCGGCCTAGAAATCGTCTCGTTTTTCCCGAATTACACCCTAGGAGGGATTTACATCGCTTCCTATCGTCCCGGATCGGTTTTAGAATACAACGAACTCATTATCGCGCCCGCTTTCGTCCGCTATCGAGAGCGTATCGGTGGTTGGATATCCCATATCTACGTCGATAACGAGGACTCGGTACGCGGGGGACGCGAGATCTGGGGACTCCCCAAGGAAATGGCCGAATTTCGCTGGAGCGAGCGAGAAATTAACATTTCTCAACAAGAACATCCTCTCTGTAATTTCTCGGTTCGATCGCTCCCCGTTCCGCTCGAAACCTGGTGGCGGCCTTCCCTAGAGGGAACCTGTTTAAGTCACCTCAATAATAACTGGCTATCCTTCAACGCGAGATTCAAAGCGAAAATCAGCTTAGTCGCGAGCGAAATTGAAATTCCCGTTAATAGCCCCTTTCACGACCTTAAAATCGGTCGGAGTCTAATAAACGCCCGACTAGACGATCTAGCGTTAACCGCCTTATCCCCCCGTATCATCTCGTAATTCTAGTGTAATTTTATACCCGACTTTTTTAGTCGGGTATATTTGACAACGATTTTCGAGCTTGATACGATGCACTCATCAATTGACGGAAAGACGGAAAAAAATCATGACTCTAGCCACCGACCTCCAAACGCGGAAGTTCACCCCCACCTTCACCCGACTGGTTTCTAAAGAAGGGGGAACCTCCTACCCGCTCAAAGCGCTGAATATTTGCGAGGAAACCTTCGCGCCCCTGGAAGTCGATTACGATTACGACCTGATCCGTCGTACCGTCACCCGCGAGAGCATTCAAGCCGGGCCGAATTCCATCTGGCGCTATCGTTCCTTCCTTCCCGTCGAGAGCGAGAACCCGATCGATGTCGGAACCGGAATGACTCCCCTCGTCAAATCCAACCGTCTCGCCCGTCGTCTGGGGCTAAAAAACCTCTACATCAAAAACGACGCGGTAAATATGCCCACTCTCAGCTTCAAAGATAGAGTGGTCTCCGTCGCCCTTACCCGCGCCCGCGAACTCGGTTTTACCACCGTTTCCTGCGCCAGTACCGGAAATCTCGCCAATTCTACCGCCGCTATCGCCGCCCACGCCGGTTTAGACTGTTGCGTGTTCATTCCCGCCGATTTAGAAGCGGGGAAAGTTCTCGGCACGTTAATCTATAACCCGACGGTGATGGCGGTGAAAGGCAATTACGATCAGGTGAACCGTCTCTGTTCGGAAGTGGGCAACACCTACGGCTGGGGTTTCGTGAATATTAACCTCCGTCCCTACTACTCCGAAGGTTCCAAAACCCTGGGCTTTGAAGTCGCCGAACAGTTGGGTTGGAAACTTCCCGATCACATCGTCGCCCCGCTCGCGTCCGGTTCCCTGTTCACCAAGATCTATAAAGGCTTCCAAGAATTCGTGAAAGTGGGCTTGGTGGAAGGAAAAGACGTGCGTTTTAGCGGCGCGCAAGCGGAAGGCTGTTCCCCCATCGCCAAAGCGTTTCAAGAGGGACGGGATTTCGTCGCCCCCGTGAAGCCGGACACGATCGCCAAATCGATCGCGATCGGCAATCCCGCCGACGGCATCTACGCGCTGGAAATCGCCCGGAAAACCAACGGGAACATCGAATCCGTCACCGACGCGGAAATTATCGAGGGGATCAAACTGCTGGCGGAAACGGAAGGGATCTTCACCGAAACCGCCGGGGGAACGACGATCGCCGTTTTGAAAAAACTCGTCGAGGCCGGCAAGATCGATCCCGAAGAAACCACCGTCGTCTACATCACCGGTAACGGTTTAAAAACCCAAGAAGCGGTTCAAGGCTACATCGGCGAACCCCTCCTCATCGAACCGAAACTAGACAGCTTCGAGCGCGCCCTAGAGCGTTCCCGCACCCTAGAACGCCTCGAATGGCAACAAGTCCTCGTTTAAGGAGGCAAAAGGCGGGAGGCAAGAGACCGTAGGGTGGATTAGCGAAGCGTAATCCACCAGAAACCAAGAGGCAGGAGACAGGAAATTAATATTCCCCATCTCCCTCACCCCCCTCACCTCCCCCATCCCCCCATCTTCTATCTCAAACCGATCCATTCAGTAACCATGTCAGTTAAAATCCTTATCCCTACTCCCCTGCAAAAATACACCGCGAACCAAGCCACGATCGAGTGTGGTGGCGGTACGGTCGCCGAGTTGATCGATGCCTTGGAAATAGCCTGCCCCGACATGAAAGGTCGTCTGCGCGATGAACAGGGAGAACCCCGCCGATTTTTAAATATTTACGTCAATAGTGAAGATATTCGCTTCTTAGATGGAGTGAAAACCCCGCTGAACAAAGGGGATGAAGTGAGTATCGTTCCCGCCGTAGCCGGGGGTTAATCCCGCGACAAGTTTGGCTTTCCGTCAATTGATATGGATATCCCGGAGAAGTTTACCTTTCTTTTCCGGGTTTTTTTGTGAAAAAGAATCGGCACGATCAACCCGTAACTATAATAGTGATAGCATCGTGTCGGTCGAAAAGGCGATCGCGCCCGGCGAAAAATCCGCCGGCCGCTATCCGAAAACGTGGCGTGTGAGCGAGAATGGTGGAACGAATACAGAAAATCCTGGCGCGCTGGGGTATCGCCTCCCGACGGGGGGCGGAAGAGTTGATCTTGGCGGGCCGGGTGCGATCGAACGGTAAGATCGTCCAACTCGGGGATAAAGCCGACCCGGAGATCGATCGACTGGAAGTAGACGGTAAAAAAATCGAACCCGCGAACCGTCCGGAATCTTTGTATATACTGATTAATAAGCCTCTCGGAATTGTCTCGACCTGTCACGACCCGCGAAATCGGCCGACCGTTCTCGATCTTTTACCCGAATCTCTCCGTCATGAATCGGGACTGCATCCGGTTGGTCGTCTGGATATGAACACGACCGGGGCGTTATTACTCACCAACGACGGTGAACTCACTCTCACTCTCACGCATCCCCGCTATCACCTGCCGAAAACCTACGAGGTTTGGCTCGATCGCTGTCCGGACGAGTCCGATTTACAGCGTTGGCGGGAAGGCATCTTGCTGGACGGAAAAAAAACGTTACCCGCGCGGGTACGTCTCCTCGAAACTACCGAACACCGCGCTTTAGTCGAGGTAGTGCTGGTAGAGGGCAGGAATCGACAGATCCGGCGGGTCGCGAACGCGTTAGGATTCAACGTGCTGAAACTTCATCGGAGCGCGATCGGTCGTATCCGATTGAACTCGGCGAATCCTCTCCCTTCGGGGCATTACCGTTTTCTTTCGCCCGGCGAATTGAACTATTTAAAAAAACAAATTACTGTAGCTAGTAGGGAAAAGCCCTCGACGGTTAGCCACCATGTTTCTCATTCAATCTAAACTCGATCCCCGGACGAGACAACGGGGAAAATTAGCGGAAATCGGCGCGCGTTTGCGGGAGGTTCGCGATAGTCGGGGGATCTCCCTCGACACGATCGCGCGGGAAACCTCGATCCCCCTCCGTTTTCTGGAGGCGATCGAGGCGGGAGATCTGGACAGTTTGCCCGAACCGGTGACGGTACGCTGGTTAATTAGCCGGTTCGCCAATTATCTCTCGATCGATGGCGAGGAAATTTCCCGACGCTTTCCGACCGGGGAGGGATTTTCCCGCAAACTTCCCAAGATCCCCCGCTTATTGCCGGATATCCATATTCGTCCGATTCATCTGTATTTTCTCTATCTGTTGCTGGTGATCGGTTCGGTGCAGGCCGTCTCGCGGGTGTTGGAAAAATCCGCCCTGCAATCGAATCGTTTACCCCCTCCCTCGTTACCGATCGAACAGGCTAGGACTCGATCGAATCCCGTCCGGCCGGTCGCCACCAACGCGCCGGCCTCGGGGCAAGTGGTGGTCGAGATCAAAGCGAAAGAGGACTGCTGGATCAGGGTGGTCGCTGACGGAAAAACGGAATTCGAGGGGTTATTAGGTCGGGGAACCCAGCGCGTCTGGCAGGCGGATAAGGCGTTAACCGTCCGGGCCGGCAATGCGGGCGGGGTCTATATCGCGGTGAATAACGCGGATGCCAAGAAACTCGGCGAACCCGGCAAGGTGCAAGAAGTCACCTACACCGCGAACCGATAGAGATAACGGGAATTCGATCGAACGCCGGCCCGATCGCCGGCGTTTATCTCTTTTTCGAGAAAGGCTGTAATAATAGACGAAATTTTTAATCGAGAAAAACACGATTCTTCCGTCGGAGGAGCGATCGCTCCCTAACGGTAGACTCTCAAAGTCTTTATAAACAACCGGTTAGGAACGAAACCCGACACCACGAAATCAGCATCGAGCGACAAAAGCGTATAATAAATGCGGGTCGGTTCGAGCGAGTTGTTGGGTTTCCTCGCGTCAACCCAACCTACAAGAGCGGCGATCGCACTAAAACTCTCAAGTTTCGGTCTCCTTAATCATATTGCTTCAGTGATCTTAATAAATCTTTTCCTGTTAATTGACCAAACTTCCTAGATTCTAAATATCCTATCATGTGATTGAAACACAGATTAGAAGTTAGCCTTATAACTATGTCATGAATATCAGAATCATCTATTTTATCTATTTCGGAATTTGTGATCTTGCATACAAGACATTGAGATTTATCTTCAATCTTTTTGTTTGTTTTTTCTACAATTTTTATAAAATTAATTTTTTCATATATTAAACTAAATTTTGTCAATTCTTCGTAACTATCTGTCCGAGCTAAAAATCCAGCGTTCTTATTATCAGATTTTTCTATCAGTTCTAGAAGAGAATCAAGATTTCTCGATTGATCCTCATTCAAAAGATCTAAATCTCTTACTATTTCCTCTCTCGAATGGGTATTGATATAAGTGCTAAATTTGCCCATTAAGCCAACGAAAATATCTGAAGCCTGAATCAATAGTTCATTTTTTGAATCAACAAATGAATAGTTTTTTATCTCTTGACCGCCATCAATAATATTATACAGCCTTTCTCAGATAGATGAGGTACAGTAGCAACAGTGTGCGAACCAATTA
>NZ_JBAFSM010000070.1:0-19851 GCF_036688125.1 Pannus brasiliensis CCIBt3594
ATGCTATCGATAACGCTTTCCGTGTCTTGTCCTAATCTACCCTTTCTTTGCTATAAAGCGCGCTCGCCGGGTCGAAAGAGAAATAACTCCAAAACGATAGAGACCGAACCGAAGTCCAGTCCCTACCGAGATTATTCGATCGATCTAACTTACCGATTAGACGGCGACCACTTTTTTGCTGACTTGGGTTAATTCCCCTTTCGCGTATTTCGCCGCGTAATCATCGAGGGAAACCTGTTTGATCTTGCTGGCGTTGCCGGCGGTTCCGAACTGCTGGTAGCGATCGGAACAGACTTTCTGCATATACTTGATCGAGGGTTTCAGGAAGTGGCGGGGGTCAAACTCTTTGGGGTTCTTCGCCAACGCTTCGCGAACCGCGGCGGTAATCGCCAAACGGCAGTCGGTGTCGATATTGATCTTGCGAACACCGCTCTTGATCCCTTTCTGGATTTCTTCCACGGGAACCCCGTAGGTTTCGGGAATCGCGCCGCCGTACTCGTTGATCATCGCGATGAGATCTTCGGGAACGGAGGAAGAACCGTGCATGACGAGGTGGGTGTTGGGCAGACGACGGTGGATTTCTTCCACGCGGCTGATGGCGAGGATTTCCCCGGTGGGTTTCCGGGTGAATTTGTACGCGCCGTGGCTGGTTCCGATGGCGACCGCGAGCGCGTCTACTTGGGTTCTTTCGACGAAATCAACGGCTTCATCGGGATCGGTTAACAGCATGGAGTGGTCGAGTTCGCCTTCAAAACCGTGACCGTCTTCCGCTTCGCCTTTCCCGGTTTCCAGGGAACCGAGGCAACCGAGTTCACCTTCGACACTAGCACCGACGGAGTGAGCCACTTTGACCACTTCCGAGGTAACGGCGACGTTATAATCGTAGCTGGCGGGGGTTTTCGCGTCGGCTTCGAGGGAACCGTCCATCATGACGCTGGTAAAACCGTTGCGAATCGCCGAATAGCAGGTGGCGGGTTCGTTACCGTGATCTTGGTGCATGACGATGGGGATTTGGGGATAGGTTTCCACCGCCGCTAAAATCAGATGACGCAGGAAGTTTTCCCCCGCGTATTTGCGAGCGCCACGCGAGGCTTGCAGGATAACGGGGCTGTCGGTTTCGGCCGCCGCTTGCATGATCGCCTGGATCTGCTCCATGTTATTTACGTTAAAAGCGGGAATCCCGTATCCATTCTCGGCCGCGTGATCTAACAGTAGCCGCATGGGGACAAGTGCCATATCCTTTACTCCTAATCTATTTCCTGTTTTTTGACTCTGGATCGTCAAGAAAGTTAATTCTCTTACCTGATAATCTTAAGATAGTTTTCACCATTTGACGATCCCCGATCGAAGATTTTGAGTATTTTGTCCTAGGATTCCCACAAACGTCGTCGGGGAGAGCCGTTCAGCCGTCGGTGCGTGTCGAGCAGTAGCGCGGGGATATCCAGTTTCTCCGGGCATCGCGGTAAACAGTCCCCGCAGTGAGTGCAGTGATTCGCCTTCCGTCCGGGGAACCAATGGCCCGCGTTCTCGAACATCCGGTAACGATACTGTCCGAAATCGGTCATCCCGTACCCTACCGCCAGATTTCGCAGTCTCAACACTTCGGGAATGGCGATATCTTCGGGACAGGGAAGGCATTGATAGCACTGGCTACATTTTTCCGTCCCCAATCGTTCGGATAGATGGGTTTCCAGTCGATCGAACGCGTCTTTTTCTTCCTCGGTTAACGGGTACGTCGCGTCCGCCACCTGGTTCGGTTCGATTAACTCGTCCGGGTTCGCCGGGCCGACGCTGAGGGTGGTAATCCGCGGATCGCTCAATAAAAAGCGGTAATTCAGCGCGAGGGGAGAGAAGGGCGCGCATAAATCTCGCAAGGTGTCGGGGGGAGTATACAGACGACCTCCCTTATCCGCGGGCGAGATGATAAAAATCCCCATATCCTTCTGACGCGCCCGCTCGATCGCTCTCTCGTGACGCTGGAAAAAATAGTAATAATGTATATTGACAAAATCGAAGAAATCTGTATCGAGGGTTTCGAGGATAATTTCTAAAGGCGCGTGGGTGGAGAAACCGACGTGGCGGATCAGTCCGGCTTTTTTCGCCTCCCGTACCGCGTCCATACAGCCGTTCGGGTCGGTAATTTGGCGGAGGTGTTCGCCCGTATTAATGCCGTGAATGGCTAGACAATCGAGATAATCGACTCTCAGACGCTCGATCGAGTTCTCGATACTCTCTCTCATCGACGCTCGATCGCTCGGGGTTACTTTCGTGGTGAGGTATATTTTCTCTCTAGGGACGGGAATCCCGCGTCGTAGACAGTTTCCGAGGAAAATTTCCGCCTGTCCGTACCCCCGCGCCGTCTCGATATGATTGATGCCCAGTTCGATCGCCCGGTGCAGGGTTCTCTCGAAAACGTCCTCGCCGGACAAACAGCGCATCGTCCCCAGCGAGAACACCGAGAGGTATAAATCCGTTTTCCCGAACCGTCGGTACTGCATTTTTTGAGGAGTCAGGAGTCAGGAGTCAGGAGGCAGGAGATGGAATACAAAATCATACGCTCGAAAATTCCACTTCTAACCAATTTATCTTTTAAAATCGGCATTCATTCCCGATTTTAGATTCTCAAAAATGAATTCCGTGAGAGGTATCATCTTTTGAGGGGTCAGGAGTTCGTTTTCAGCTTTCAGCGTCCGGCTTTCCGATTGAATTATCGGCGTATCGGGCGATAACTTTCGATCGAAACCCTTCTACACTCGATAAACCGAGTATAGCGGGCTGATAGCTGACGGCTGATAGCTGATAGCTTGTCTCAAGAATTGTCCGGATCGCCGCCGCCGCGTTGGATTAGATCCGAGGGGCTGAGGTTGGAGACGAAATCGCGGAAAGCCTTCCGTTCCCGTTCATCGGCATCTCGATCGACCGGGATCGAGGCATCGGCGATCACTTCCTCCATCACCCAGACGGGGCTATCGGTACGGAGGGCGATCGCGATGGCATCACTGGGACGGCAATCGATTTCTTTCTTGGTTTCCCCTCTTTTTAGGCAGAGAACGGCGTAAAATGTATTATCCTGTAGAGAGTGGATAATAATTTTCTCCAATTCCATCTCCCACGCCTCGAATAAATTCACGATCAGGTCATGGGTGAGAGGACGCGGTGGTTTTTGTTGCTCTAGCGCGCCGATGATCGCTTTCGCTTGATCTTGCCCGATATAGATCGGTAAGGCGCGACGTTCGGTGCCATCCTTGAGCAGAACGATCGGACTACGGGTGATAGCGTCTAAAGCGATTCCGGCAACTTTCATTTCGATCATGGCTATGGCTTCTCCAAGGTAGGGAGCGGCTAGGGAGACGGGGCGATGGCTGACGCGACGATCGGTGTATCGCTACAATCACAGTATGCACCGGGATACCCGAAACGATCTGGAATATTTCCCGAAAAGTAAACGGTCTCTAGAGGCGAAGGGACGATCGCTCGAAAGGCTACCCGACCGTATACGCTCACTACTTTCATTCTCTCAGATAACGTTTATGTTTACAGGTTTGATTCAGGCTTTGGGATCGCTGGGGGTAGTCGATAGCGATCGTCTCTATCTCTCGGTTTCCTCGGATCTTATTCTGGCGGATCTGGCGATCGGGGATAGCGTGGCGGTCGATGGAGTCTGTCTGACTGTCGAGGAGATCTTTTCCGATGGGTTCGTCGCGACCGCCTCCCCGGAAACCCTCCGACGTACCACGCTCGGACAGCGGCTCGGCTCGTCGGCTCCTGTGAATCTCGAAACGTCCCTGCGCGCGGGAAGCAAGATCGGCGGCCATTTCGTGACCGGTCACGTTGATGGGGTCGGTTGTTTGGTGGATTCGGTTCTCGCCGCGAGTTCCTGGGAGATGACGTTTTCGGCTCCCCCGGCATTAGATGAACAGTGGCGGCGGAATATCGCCCGTTATATCGTTCCCAAGGGCAGTATCGCGGTCAACGGCATCAGTTTGACGGTGGCCGATTATGACCCGACGGGCGATCGCTTCACGGTGGCTGTTATCCCCCACACGTACAAGGAAACGAATCTCTCGCGACTCAAACCAGGCGATCCGGTGAATCTGGAGGGGGATATCCTGGGTAAATACGTCGAAAGGTTACTCGGAGAGCGATCGGGCGGAGCGATCGAGGAAATCAGCCTGGAATTCCTCGCGGAAAACGGGTATTAGGTCTCTTGTAGGATTCAGGAGCCGGGAGCCGGGAGCCGGGAGACAGGAGGGAGAATCAAGAATCAGACAAGGAAAAATCTCTAAAAAAAGTTGGATTATCATCCTAAATGATAATCTTCGCGTTTTTGTAGCTTCTTCGTGGATTACGCTTCGCCAATCCACCCGACGGTCTGCCTATTACCTCCTGCCTTCTGCCTTCGCCGGCGGCGAAATATTAAGTTTTGTTAATTTTTCGAGGAATTCGCGATTTTGTAAAATTTGCTACAGAAGTTCGTGTTATATATATTAGTGGGTGATAAAAAAACGTTCACAACCTACCTTGCAACTCGGAGGAAACGGCTATGTCTACGGAACAACAAGCTCGGGCGTTAATGATGCGTCACCACCACGCCATTAAAAACCGTCAACAATCTTTGCTTGAAAGGAGTGCCTCGGAAATCGGCATCGACAATGACAATCAATACTGGACGACGATCCAGGGTCAACCCCAGCCCGGTTTCCGGAAAACCTACGATCGCTCCAATGTGACCCTGAGCTAGTTTTTCGACGATTATTGATTAAATCGCTTACATCTTAGAACATAAGGGAATCGCCCCCGTTCAATCCTCGGATTAACGGGGTTTTCCATATTCGCGCGCGGGCTTCCCCCGGTGAACGGCGGGCGGAGAGCGACCGGAAACGGAAAAAATCGAACGATCCGGGGCGGGATTCGCGAGGGAATATTTTCGGGGGAACATTGATCTCTCGCGGTTTCTCTGGAATTTTTTATCTTTTTTAATGTATCGCGATCGACTCGATCGAGAGATTTTTCCAATTATCAGAAAATTCTTATACCTATCGGAAAGCGTGGACAATTTCCCGATTCGGTAACTGTTTTTTCCTCGGGCGTTCGAGAACCGTTTATCGATCTATGATGATTAAAAAAACTCAGTCATTAGTAGATCGGAATGAAAATTCTGGTAATAGAAGACGATCGATACACGGGGGAGTCCCTGTCGAAAATTCTCGCGGCGTACCATTACACGGTCGATATCGCCGTCGATGGTCAAACGGGGCTAGAACTAGCCCTACAAGGGAGTCACGACCTGATCGTTCTCGATCTCCAACTGCCCAAACTCAACGGGATGGATGTCTGTCGGCAATTGCGATCGGCCGGGAAAACGACCCCGATCCTGATATTAACCTCGATCGATTCTAACGAGCGGATCGTCCACGGCCTGGATACGGGCGCGGACGATTACATGATCAAGCCGTTCGATCCGGGGCAACTGCTGGCGAGAATTCGCGCGCTATCGCGTCGGGGACAGAGAACGAGCGTCGAAACCGTTTTAACCTGGGGGAAATTACGGCTCGATCCGACTTCCGCGCTCGTGACCCACGATCGGGAGCCGATCGTCTTGCGACCGAAAGAGTATAGCCTCCTGGAACTGTTCCTCCGCAACCCGCGGCGGATTTTCAGCCGGGAGGCGATCCTCGATCGACTGTGGACGCTCGACGATTGCCCCAGCGAACACGCGGTCACGAACCTGATCAAAGATCTGCGACAACGCTTGAAAAACGCCGGGGTGAGCGAGGAATCGATCGAGACCGTGTACGGCCGGGGGTATCGCCTCAAATCGCCCCCGGACGAAAACGGGGGATCGGACGATGGCCCGATCGGCCGCGAGGAACCGACACGAGTTCCGCCGATCGAGCGAATCCAGCCGCTCCGGGAACTCGGGAAAGAATTTAGCGCGTCGTTAGGCCGGCGGATCGGCGATTTCGAGAGGACGGTAAGGGAACTGCGATCGAGACGGGGCGAGCCGGGCTACTATCAGCAAGCTCAAAGGGAAGCGCACCGTCTAGCGGGTAGTCTGGGAACCTTCGGTTACGCGAGGGGTTCGGAAACGGCGAGGGCGATCGAGCATTTACTGCTGGAGACCGATATCCTAACGCCGGCCGATCACGAACGACTGGAACGGCTTTTAACGGAATTGAAAGACGCGACCGGGCCGGACGCGCTCTCGCTCGAAACCCGATCGACGACACCGAAGCGATCGAGTCTGCTCCTGGTCGGTAAAGACGCGCTCGAATGGATGGAGAGCCTACAACCGGAAGCGAGCGAGCGGGGCATCCGATTGGAAACCGCGCCCGACCGGACGAGCGCCCTGCGGACATTAGAAACGAGCGTTCCCGAGGCGATCGTTCTCGATCTCGATAGCGCGGCGATCGAGGACGGTTTACAGACGCTCGCCCGTTTAAAGGAACTTCACGGCCGGATTCCCGTTTTAATTGTCGCGGGAGAGGATAGTCTGGAACCGCGGGTGCGGGCGGCCCGTTTAGGGAGCGCGGGCTATCTGACCAAACCGATCGCCCCGGCGCGGTTGTGGTCGGCGCTCGCCGGACTCTACCCGTCGCCGTGTCCGGTACAGGCGACCGTGATGATCGTCGATGACGATCCGGGTTCTCTAGCCGTCCTGACCGCTTTATTTCAAGAACGCTCGATCGAGGTGGTCGGGGTCAGCGATCCGGGGAAATTCTGGGAGATCCTCACCGCTACCGAGCCGGATTTATTATTGCTCGATCTGCAAATGCCCGATTTTACCGGGATCGAACTGTGTAAAGTCGCCCGGCAAGATCCGGAATACGCGTACCTACCGATTCTCTTCGTCTCGTCGCGGGACGATCCCGCCACGCTCGCAACGGTTTTTGCCGCCGGGGCCGACGACTTTATCGGCAAAACGAGCGTGTCCGAGGAGTTGGTCACGCGCGCGCTGAGTCATCTGGAACGGGCGCGGGTACATCAACGGTTGACCCGTTCCCAGCGACAGCAATCGCGCAAATGGAAACAGTTGGCCTACCTCGATTCCCTGACGCGGGTGGCCAATCGTCGGGCTTTTAGCGAGACTCTCCAGATCGAGTGGCAGAATCGATCGCTCTCGGGAGAACCGTTAGCCTTGATCCTCTGCGATATCGACGAGTTTAAGCTCTATAACGACCATTACGGGCATCCGGCCGGGGATGTTTGTCTGTACCGGATAGCGATCGCCATTCAAGGCTGTCTGACTTCCACGACCGATCTCGTGGCCCGGTACGGGGGGGAAGAATTCGCGATTATCCTACCGAACACGACTTTAAATGGCGCTCTAGCGGTGGCGGAACGGATTCGTCGGGCGATCGCCGATTTACAGATCCCCCACGAATTCTCCACCGTGAACGAATTCGTAACCGTGAGCATGGGAATCGCGGGTATCCTACCGACGATGGAGATCTCCCCCTCGATCCTCATCGAAACCGCCGATCAAGCCCTCTATACCGCCAAAAATCGCGGCAGAAACACGTATTGTCTCTATCGGTGAACGGGGGCAGGGGGCAGGAGACAGGAGGCAGGAGGCAGGAGGCAGGAGGCAGGAGGCAGGAGGCAGGAGATTAATTATCTTTATAATCCCCCTCACCTCCCTCACCTTTCCCATCTCCCGGATTAAGCGATACTGCCGCGCTTGCGGGCTTCCTTGTAGGAGGTGCCGACATCGTGTAGGCCGACCTTGATCATCTGTTGTTCGAGGAGGGCGAAAAAGCGCGCTCGATCGCCCCCTTTAATCACCGCGAGATTGTGGGCTTCGGCTAGGGAGATAGGATAGCCGTATCCCTTGCGAACTTGGGCTAGGAGAATGGCGAGGGATCGATCGAGTAATTCCGAATCCTCCACCACCCACGCGGGGATCTCTACCCTCGCGATCTCCGTTCCCACGTTGATATAACAGAAATAAATCTTCTGGGAATCGTCGTACAGATCGAGAATTTTTAAAGAACTTTTCCACAGGGGGCCGCGTTGTCCCGGTTCCAATAAATATGCCCACAAAGACGCGTCCCGCAGGGGATCGACCACCCGACAGGGAGTTTGTTCCTCCTCTAGATCGCTACAGTTGATAATGCAGTTCGGCGAATCGTGGGGGCAAGCCTGTAGACGGAGAAAATTCACACCCTCGGTACTGCGGGAGGCACTAATATACCCCATTAGAGGGATGCGAGCGAGTTTCATTTCTTCCCACGCGTCGAGGATCGGCGGTAGGATTAGATCCCGCGCTTCCGGGGGCAGATTATCGATAAACCAGTAGATCAAAGATCCGTCTACCAGCGCGAGATTCGGTTCGTAATGCGCTCCCGGCGGCCTCACCCAACGACAGGCCATTTCCGATAACATTTTCGCTTCCAATACCGTCCGGCGGTAACTCATCCATTCCTCGACCCGAATCCCCCATTGTTTGGCTACATATAGATCTTCTCGCTTGTAATAGACTTCGGGAACACTATCGAGAAGGGGATGTAAATTCTGCCCGTAGTGCAACATGATCCGACCGACGTTGATCAGGTAACAGTAAGCGATCTCGTGATGGGAGGGGGCGATCTGCGAACCGTCGGTGGCGAAAACGCTATGACTTTCGGGAGGGGGGGAGAGGGTGATACGGGTATCGAGGGGTTCGATCGGAACCGCGGCGGAGAAAATAAATCGATCGTGCCACATCTCGTGTAATTCGACCAATTCCTCCTGTCTTTCCAGGATTTCGTTCAGGAGAACCCTCGCTCGATCGACCCGCAAACGACCGGCCGCCACTTCCTGTTTAAAGTGTTGGCTAATTCCCGGCATTTTTCCCGCGAGTTTCGCTAGATCGAGCATAATTCAGGAGTCAGGAGTCAGGAGTCAGGAGACAATAGCTCTCTTTCTAATCATCTTCTAATCATCATATCTCCCTCACCTCCCCCATCTCCTCTATCCCCCTCACTTCCCGGCTTCCTCGTTCCACGGGGCGAAGAAGGGAAGTAGGAGTAAACCGGGGAGCGCGGCGAGAATGGTCACGAAAAAGAACCATGTCCAGCCGATTTCCTGGGCGATGCCTCCCGCGGGGGCGACGAGAATATCGCGACTGACGGCCATCAAACTGGAAAGTAAGGCGAATTGGGTGGCGGAGAAGCGTTGATTGCAGAGACTCATTAAAAACGCCACGAACGCGGCGGTTCCCAATCCCCCACAGAAATTTTCGATATTAATCGCCAACACCATCACCGAGTCGTTTTTTCCCGTCTGTGCCAGCACGAAATAGGCGAAGTTGCTAAGACATTGTAAAACGCCGAAAATCCACAGCGATCGATTGATCCCCCAGCGACTCAACAGCGAACCGCCGACCAAAACGCCCACGATGGTCGCGATCATCCCCATTCCCCCCTGAATCGTGCCGATCTTGGTCGCGCTGAAACCGATCTGTAAGAGAAACGGTGTGACCATGTTATTGATCAACGCGTCCCCCAGTCTATAGAGAACGATGAAGATGAGAATCGAAATTCCCCGCGTCAGGCCCGATCGAGCGAAAAATTCCTGAAAGGGTAGCCAAACGGCCTCGGATAGCGTTTGCGGGGTATCGTCCCGTTTCGGGGGTTCCGGCGCGAGAAAAGAGGGGATAACGCTTAATAACATTAAACCCGCCAGCAGGAGATAAACGACGGGCCAGGGCATTCGATCGGCGAGAATGAAAGCGATCGATCCGGTGAGGATTAACGCCAACCGGTAGCCCAACACACCGATCGCCGCGCCCGCTCCCATCTCCCATTTTTCCAGTACATCGGTACGATACGCGTCGTAAGCGATATCCTGAGTCGCGCTGAGGAAGGCGATCCCTAGGGCTGTCCAAAACAAAGGGCTTCGGGATACCGCTTGAAAACTCTGCCAGAACACGCAAAGAGCCTGAAATTCACGAATACCCGCCAGTCCCGTACTACAGGAATCGGGATTCGGCAAGGTTGCCCGAACCAGTTCGGACGGATCTTGTAAGTACATGGCGGCGATCGCCAGTACCAACCCCACTTGAGCGATCACCAACCAACCGCGACGACGACCGAGAAACGGGGGAACAAAGCGATCGAGCAGGGGCGACCAGAGAAATTTGAGCGAATAGGGAAGCGCGACGAGGCTGAATAATCCGATCGATTTGAGATCCACCCCTTCCGTCGTCATCCACGCTTGCAGGGTTCGACTCGTTAGAAATAACGGCAGTCCGGAGGCGAAACCGAGAAACAGCAGGGCCGCCATTTTCCGACTCTCGAATACCTTTAAATACGCTTGAATTTCGTTCATCGATCGGCCTCGGTTTTGTTAGTAAGGAGTGGGGAGATGAGGGATGTGAGGGAGATGGGGGAGTTTGTGGGGAAAAGGAGAAGGGGAAAAGGGAAAAGGCTACCTTATGATCTTTTCCCCTTTCACCTTTCCCCTATTCTCTTGCCTCCTGCCTCCTGCCCCCTCAAATTACTGGATAAAGGTAAATTTCCCGTTTTTCCCGTCGGCATCCATTTTGATGCGCGCCACGTAGAACTTATTCTGGACGATCTCGCCTTCGGGGGTGAAGGAAATTTCGCCGAGTACGGTATTGTATTTACCCGTCAAAATCTCTTGATTCAATTGTTGGCGAAGTTGTTCGAGGGAGAGGGTACTGATTTTATTCTTGTCATCGACGCGTTTGAGGGCTTCCACGAAAACCTGAATTCCCGTGAACGCTTGGGCGGTAAATTGCGGGGGAAGTTTTTTCTTCTCGGCCTCGTAGGCGGCGATAAACTCTTTATTGATCGGGTTATCTAACTCCGGGCTGTAGGCTTGCGCGACGAGAATCCCGTCACATTGCGCCTGACACACCGGGAAAAGATTCGAGGTATTCAAACCGTTACCGCCAATAATTAAGCCTTTATAGCCTAATTGACGTAACTGTTTCACTAAATTCCCCCCGTCCGCGACCAATCCCGAAATCACGATCAGATCCGGTTTGGCATTAATGGCGGCGGTGGCTTGGTTTTGGAAATCGGTGTCGGTAGTTTGGAATTTCTGTACCGTGACGATATCCAGTTTTAAATCCTTAAGGGTTTGTTGGAAAGTTTCCGTTTCCGATTTACTGAACGCGTCATTTTGGGCGAAGAAAACGGCGACTTTTTTAATTTTCGGGTCGATTTTTAGGGCCGCTTTAATCGAGTTGGGCGCGACGATCGCTACCGGCGCGGATACCCTACCGACGTAATCGCCGATCTGGGGAATTCCTTTCGCGGTGTTGGATGGGCCGAGGATGGGGACCTTCGCTCGATCGGCGATCGGACTCGCGGCGAAAGCCTGTTGCGACAGGGACGGGCCGACAATCCCGACCACTTTATCCTGGGTGATTAATGTATTGATCGCGTTGATCGCGCCCTGTTCGTCTCCCGCGGTGTCTTGTAAAACGACGCGAATCGGGGTTCCGTTGACTCCCCCTTTGTCATTGAAATATTTTTCGGCAATTTTGACCCCGACCACCTGTTCCTGACCTAATAAGGCGACATTACTGGTTTGTGCGAGGGCCGCGCCGATCGGGATGGCGGTAGAATTCGTCGGACTTTCCGCGGGAGAGGGGCTATTTTGACTCGTCGGTGTGGAAGAGTTACAGGCAACGACGAGACCGAAACTAAACAGGGATAGCAATAAAGGAAGGAAGAATCGTTTTTTCAACATCGCACCTCTGAATTAATGAGCGGTCACTTTGGGAAAATCTTACAGCATTACGCGTTTTTATCTCCCGCGCCTTGACGGAAGCGATCGCTATAAGGTTTCCGATCGGGGCGATCGATGCGCCGTGGGCGATCGATCGGATTTTCCTTCGCTATAATAGTTTTTTGTAGTTATATCGAAAAAAATCCGTCTATAAAAGTTCTCACACTTTCCAGAAGTATCGATCGTGCTTCCAAGATTATAGGTAAACAATTTCCGATGCTTTGGAAATTTCGAGCTAAACCGAAAAGGAATGTTTTCTGCTTTCTCGATCGGGACAAATGGTTCGGCTAAATCGACGATCACTGGCTGACAAATAATGAACCAGAATTAGATAGAATGATACGATCAATAAAACCATTCCTCTTCTCGATCGATCCCTAAATCGCCCCCTTAACTGTTATAATTAAGCTACAAGCTTTTCCGATAATATTAATAAATATGCTTCACGGATTTATTCCCGCCGATCGCTATTTTCCCTATCTCACCTGGACGGATATCGAATCCCTACCGGATAAAGAAAACACCGTCATCATTCAACCCGTCGGGGCGATCGAACAACACGGCCCCCACCTCCCCATCGCGGTCGATTCGGCGATTAGTCTGGGCGTTTTAGGCAGAGCGTTGACGAAATTAGAAGATTCTATCCCCGCTTACGCGCTTCCCTGTCTCTACTACGGGAAATCGAACGAACATTGGTCTTTTCCCGGCACGATCACCCTCTCCGCAGAAACTCTCTTAAAAGTCCTGCGCGAGATGGCGGAAAGCATCTATCGATCGGGTTTCCGGAAATTAGTATTGATGAACTCTCACGGTGGACAACCGCAGATCATGGAAATCGCCGCGCGCGACATCCATCAACGGTATCCCGATTTTCTCATCTTTCCCCTCTTCACCTGGCGCGTTCCCCATAACGCGGGTGAATTATTCTCGGAATACGAGCTAGAGTACGGAATTCATGCGGGAGACGCGGAAACTAGCCTTTTACTCTCCCTTTTGCCCGAACAGGTGAAAATGGAACGCGCGGTGAAGGAATACCCCAACGGATTACCCGAGGATAGTTTGCTGAGTATGGAGGGAAAACTGCCCTTCGCGTGGTTGACGCGGGAACTCAGCCGAAGCGGGGTGATGGGTGACGCGACCGCCGCGACGCGGGAAAAAGGCGATCGACTGCTAGAATCGGTATCCGACGGTTGGGTACAGACGATCCGCGACGTGTACAGATTCCGTCAACCCGCTTTCTGAGAAAAGTACGCGTTAGAATTTAAGAAATGTTACAAGACCGGGGCGACCATGAACGACATCGAAACCATTTCCCGCCAACTAGAAAGCTCGAATTCTAAAGACCGAATGCTCGCGTTAGCGTCTTTACGGCAAGTTCCCGCCGAAACCGCCGTTCCTTTGATTAAAAAGGTACTGAACGACGAAATGCTGACCGTTCGATCGATGGCCGTGTTCGCCCTCGGAGTCAAACAGACCGACGAGTGTTTCCCGATTCTGGTGGAATTATTAGAAACCGATGAGGATTACGGCATTCGGGCGGACGCGGCGGGCGCGTTGGGCTATCTCGAAGATATCCGGGCGTTTGAACCGTTATCGCGGGCGTTTTACGAGGATACCGCGTGGTTAGTCCGCTTTAGCGCGGCGGTATCGTTGGGCAATTTACGCGATATTCGGGCGAAACAGGTGTTATCGAACGCGTTAGATAGCGGGGAGACCGTGATCCAACAGGCCGCCATCGCCGCGCTGGGGGAGATCCGAGCGATCGAGGCCGTCGAAAAACTGTTAACCTTCGTATCTTCCGAGGATTGGTTAACCCGTCTCCGTCTCGCGCAAGCGTTAGGGAATCTGAAAACGGACAAAAGTATCGCGGCCTTGAAATTTCTCGCCAAAGATGATAACGCTCAGGTGCGGGAGGCGGCGATCCATTCCCTGCAACGATCGGAGAGCGCTTAGGGATACAATGGGGTAGATAAATAGATAACGAGATCGATCGTCGGGCGCGATTCATGGAAATTAAAGAATTTATTAACCTCTGCGCGGGGCAATGGTTCTCGCAACGCACCAGTTACCGGTTAGCCTCCCGAAACATCGAGAATCACAAGTCGGAAATCACGATCGATCTCCTCACCCCCGATCGCCCCGAAGCGATCGATCTCCGCGGGGACGGGGAAAACTGTCTCGGTGGCTGGAAAGCGACCTGGAATAACTCTGTAGACTGGGGACAACCGAAACAAACCGGATCTACCCTAGTCGTATTCCTCGCCGACGCGGAAGATGCTTCGAGCGGTTCGATCGTCAAATCCGGCGGCCCCGGCAAACCGTCTCTCGTCGGTCGTTACCGATTACGGAGCGACGAGGCGCTAACCTTGACGATCGAGGACGAGGGAAGGGTTTTCGAGGAAAGACTCTGGTTCGCCAGTCCGAACCTGCGTTTACGGACGAGCATTATCCAGAATCCCGACAAAACCCGCAACACGGTCTTTTATTCCGAGATCCGCAAGATGAGCGCGTGAACGGGCGAAAATTTCCCCCTTCCCGAAAATATCCTTAATAATTTCCCGCCCGATCGAGCGAAAAATTATAATGGGGAGTCGAGAAATTAACGGGGGAACGTGACTATGGCGATCGTGTTAGCGGGAGATATCGGCGGGACGAAAACGATCCTGCGTCTGGCCGAATCGTTGCTTTTTCCGGATAGCCCGATTCCCGTCGGGACAACGCTAGACGAGGAAACCTACCCCAGTCAGAAATACCCCGATCTCGTGCCGATGGTGCGGCAATTTCTCGCGCGATCGAACCCCGTCCCCGCGGTCGAAAAAGCCTGTTTCGGCATCGCCGGGCCGGTGGTGAAAAACGCGTCCGAGTTAACCAATTTAAACTGGTCGTTAAGCGCCGATCGACTGTCGCGGGAGTTACAGATCGATCGGGTAGAATTGATCAACGATTTCGCGGCGATCGGCTACGGGGTGTTAGGACTGGCCCCCGAAGACGTGTTGACGCTTCAGGAAGCCCCCCCCGATCCGAACGGTCCGATCGCGGTGATCGGCGCGGGGACGGGATTGGGAGAGGGTTTTCTCACTCCCTTACCGGGTGGCGGTTATCAAGTTTTCGGGAGCGAGGGATCGCACGCGGATTTCGCCCCCCGATCGACCCTAGAATTCCAACTGGCGCGGTATTTGCTCGATCGATTCGGGTTGACGCGGGTTTCGATCGAGCGCGTCGTTTCGGGATCGGGAATCGCCGCTATCTATCAATTTCTCCGCGAACATTATCCCGGTTCCGAATCGCCGAAAATGGCGAGCGTTTACCGCGCTTGGTGCGAGGAATCGGGAAATCCGGTAAAAAGCGTCGATCTTTCCGCTCAAATCTCCCTTTTCGCGCGGGAGAAATCGGATAATCTCTGCGAACAAACGATGAAACTCTTTATCGACGCTTACGGGGCCGAGGCCGGAAATCTCGCGCTGAAACTCCTCCCCTACGGCGGTCTTTTCGTCGCCGGAGGGATCGTTGCGAAAAATATCCCCCTAATGACAGATGGCACGTTTATAAAAGCGTTTCTCGCCAAAGGTCGCATGAGTCAACTGTTAACCCGCGTTCCCGTTTATCTGGTCAAAAATCCCAAGGTGGGTTTGATCGGCGCGACCCTACACGCCGGACAGCTTTGAGGGGGCGGGAGGCGGGAGGCAGGAGGCGGGAGTCAGGAGTCAGGAGACAGGAGTCAGGAGACAGGAGACAGGAGTCAGGAGTCAGGAGACAGGAGTCAGGAGACAGGAGCCAATTAACTCGGATAGTTAATTCTTGTGGCTGATAGCTGATAGAAAAAAGGCTGGAAATAATTTCCAGCCCGGAATTTTAAGTCGCTAAAAGCTCAATGGGGTTCTTTGCCGTTGCCGTTGGCTTGTCGGGGTTGGATAACGCCGAAACCGCCGTGATTGCGCTGATAGATGACGTTGATCTCGTTGGTGTCCTTATTGCAGAACATAAAGAAATCGTGATCGACCAGTTGCAGTTGGTGTAACGCCTCGTCGATCGTCATCGGCGGCATGGCGAAATATTTCATCCGGACGACTTCGGTGGGGAGTTCCGGCGCGCGATCGCCGATCAGGGTAGCCGTTACCGGTTGGTCGGCGACGACCTCGCTGGTTTTCACCCCGGCGTGAACGCGCTGATCTACCTGTCTTTCTTTGTATTTGCGGAGTTGACGGGCGATCTTATCGGCGACGAGATCGATACTGGCGTAGAGATTCTCGCTTCCCTCTTGGGCGCGAATCACGGTTCCGTTGGCGTAGACGGTCACTTCCGCCTTATGTCGATCGGCGATCCGGGCGTTTCGCTCCACGGATAGATGAACGTCTACCTTCGTGGTCATCCCGTTAAAGTGTTTCACCGCTTTCTCTAGCTTCTGCTCGACATAATCGTGAATAGCCTCGGTAACAGCGATATTATTGCCCTGGATTAATAGCTTCATACTCATCTACTCCAACTAAAATTTCGGGGTAAATTATCTCGGACAATACTCGCGGGGAGTATTGACCTGTCGCGCTCGATCGATCGAAATGCCGTCTCTATGGCCAATGAGAGAAATCAAGTAGAGATCACTGCCGAGATGTCGGTGGAATGGTCATTGTGTCCTTTGGGGGGGTCGGGTCTGGTGGCAAGTTCATCGGCTCGCCCGCCGGTCGGAAAGGGAACGTTTCTGGCTTTTCCCTCTTTACTTTCATTCTAACGGACTTGCCTAAATCTCTCTTAACAGTTCGCGCGATCGCTGTTAAGTTCTCTTTAGAAAACGCGCAAGAATTCTTTACGATAGAGAGGGTTGACTTGTCCCTCGCCCCGGCGAGTTTTTCGCCCCGTATCCGGGAAAACGGTTAACCTCCGAACAGGCTGGATACCTTCTAGATTAACACCTAGTATTCTCGAAAACATCGATCCCGCCCGTCTTTTAATCTTCCTTCGCGGTCTTTTACATTTCTTAAACTAGTTGGCAAGTAATGACAAAGATAGACGATCGACCGAGACGAAAGTGTATACTGAAAAGTTTAGGGATCGTTCCCTATGCCCTGGCGTGGCGGGAACAGCGATCGCTAGTGGAGGCGAGAATGGATAACCCCGCTCTCGACGATCTTTTCCTACTCCTAGAACATCCTCCCGTGTATACATTAGGGACGGGAGCGGATGTAAAGTTTTTGAAATTCGATCCCGGAGCGAGCGATCGGGAGGTATACCGGGTCGAGCGGGGGGGAGAGGTGACGTACCACTGTCCCGGTCAATTAGTCGGCTACCCGATTTTAAACCTGAACTATTATCAACGGGATCTACACTGGTATCTGCGGGGGTTGGAAGAGGTGATTATCCGGGTTCTCGATCGCCACGGGTTAACGGGAGAGCGGATCGCGGGACTGACCGGGGTATGGGTGGAAGGGTACAAGGTCGCGGCGATCGGCATCAAGGCCACGCGCTGGATCACCTTTCACGGCTTTTCGCTCAATGTCTGTCCGGAGATGGGCGGTTTTGCGGCGATCGTTCCCTGCGGTATCGAGGATAAGCCCGTCGGTAGTTTACAGCGTTTCCTGCCGGAGATTAGCCTGGAGGTAGTCCGTCGGGACGTGATCGACGCGTTCGCCGAGGTCTTCGGGATCGAATGGATCTCGATCGCCTAGCATAAGGAAAACGTACCCTTTCGCCGAGCAAAAAGATGACCAAACGGGCTTTATTACTCATCAACCGCCACGCTCGCAAGGGAAAAGATCACTTCGGCGGGGCGGTCGATCGACTCCATCAATTGAACTTCGAGCTAATCACCACGCCCATCCAAGATTCTCGGGATATTCCCGCGCTGATTCGCAAATATAGCCCGCATATCGATCTGGTGATTATCGGGGGAGGGGACGGAACCCTGAACGCGGCGGTCGATACGTTGGTCGAGGTGGATTTACCGTTGGGAATTCTACCGTTAGGAACCGCGAACGATCTGGCGAGAACGTTGAATATTCCCACCGCGATCGCCGATGCTTGCAACGTGATCGCGAACGGGAATCTCAAGGCGATCGATCTCGGGTGGGTGAACGGGAAATATTTTTTTAACGTGGCGAGTATGGGATTGAGCGTTCGCATCACCCAGAAGCTAAACAAGGGGTTAAAGCGTCGTTTAGGCGTTCTCGCCTACGCTTGGACCGCCGTACAGGTGTTGAGCCGAACGCGCCCGTTTACCGCCGAAATTCGCATCGAGGGAAAGGTAACGAAGGTGAAAACCCTCCAGATCGCGGTGGGGAACGGACGGTATTACGGGGGGGGAATGCCGGTCGCGAAGGACGCTTCGATCGACGATCAACGGTTAGATTTATATAGTTTGGAAGTTCGGCAATGGTGGCAGATGTTCCCCGTGTTATGGACGTTACCGCGGGGGGAACAGGGATTGTTATCTTCGGTGCGAACGCTCGCCGGGAAAGAGATCGAGATCGTCACCCGCAGACCGCACGGCATCAATACCGACGGGGAGATTACCACGACTACCCCCGCGCTGTTTAAAGTGATTCCCCGAGCGTTACGGGTTTATATTCCGCGTGGCGATCGAGCGACGGGGTGAGGGGAATTCGATCGATCGTTGTAGAAATTTCTCGATCGTTTAAACGATAGCGCCACTCACCGGTCTCGCGCTCCGTCGATCGCTCCCGGTGGGGAGACGCAGGGAACTTTCGGGAAGGGTGACGACGGCGATCGATTCGCCCAACATATTAGAAAATTCGATACTGTAACCGATTTCTAATCCTTCGAGTTGATGTTTTTCCACGACCATCCCCACGTCTCCCGCGAATAATCCTTCTTCGGGGATGTCGTGTTGTAGAATTACGTCCGACCAAAATACATAGCTCATTTTTCCGGTCTCCAAAAAATTTTTATAATCTAACACTCCGGGTCAGGGAGGATGGAAATGCCCCTAGAGTAAGGGACGGGTACGGATTTAAAGATGAAACTGGATCGCCGAGTCGATCTTTTGATTCCGATAGATATTCAAGTTTTTTCTCGCGGATGCTTTCAGTCTTATTATGCCCGAACTGTCCTCTAAAATAACAGGGGACGGGGACAATTTTTCGATCGCGTCACTGGTAATCTTTTCCGTTTCTCGGTAGTTTCACACACGCTTAATAGTACCTTGAAATCCGACGATTTTTCCCTCCGTGATCTCGCGGGATACGCCCGTAGAGAGCGATCGATCCTCGGGTTTTTCACCGGCCTTCGGCCCTTGAGAACAGGTAACAGGCAACCGTAAAGATGTTGGGTGGGAAGGGGAAATTGTCGCCGGTTTCCTCGATCGACCAACGGATCGGAAGCCCCTCCCCCTCGCCGCGAGCGCGCCGGGCGGGGTTTAAATCCCGCATGGCGCGCCTTTCCTGTTGCCTTTCAGAAGAACCTTTCGATCTCTTCTAAATCCGACAATTCCCGCGCTTTTTTCCCTGACTAACCATCTTTCCATCATCTCGCGTTTTAACGGGAAACTGCTAAGTATTTATACTCAGTTAATTTTCTGTCCCCGTCTGTAACTTTTGAGGTTACAAGCTGAAGCTCGGAATGGGGTAACAACGACCGGCGATCGACGGACGGAAATCAGGGGATACAAGGCCCGTAACCCTTTCACGGTTTCTCGACCCGAGCTATTCCTGTAGCGATCGGGCCATTTGTCGATCGAGCCACTCGCGGTCAAAAATCGACCCGTAAATCCGGTTAGCGACTTTCAAAGATCCCTCCCGCTCGATCACCAACCCGGACAGGAGTAATTCCTCGATCGCCGGATGATCGACGGCGATCGCCTCCGTCCTGCGAGAGACTTGCCCGTAGAGTTCGAGTAACTGGAGCGATCGTGGGCTTCCGAGGAGACGATCGCGGATCGTTTTCAGGTGTTCGGGTTCGTCCTGGGCCTCCCAATTTCGGATAACATGGGTTTGGATCAAGTTCTGGAGCCATACGGCTTCATCGTTCGTGGGAATCGGGGCCGAAGTCTCCCGAATCAATCTACAGATTTTTTGGGTGAGAAAAGGTTGCCCGTTGGTCCAGGCTACAGCCTTTCTCACAAAGATGAGGTATACTGTGATCGATAGCTAAATTGAACGA